>CAYSNV010000061.1:0-6312 GCA_964432545.1 uncultured Candidatus Bathyarchaeia archaeon
TCCCTGCCCCGATGGATCCCATCACGTCGATCGCCGTGACGCCGTGCCGGTCAAACCTGCTTCGCACCTGCGCCGCTAGGCGCCTGTTCTCGTCGAGAAGGTCTTTCGCGAGCTCTATGTCGAGGGTCTCAGACTCGTCGGCGACGATCACGTCTTTGGCCTTCATGCGACGACTTTACCCTCTCACCCTGTCCGCGATCGTTTTCATCTCGCCGCTCTCATAGATCCTGATCTTGGTGTTCAGTCTCACGTTGAGCCCCAGTTTGCGGTAGAGCCCCATGAGCTGTTCTCCTGTGACGGGCTGGGTGACCTTGCCTTGGGTGACAAGCTGCACGATGACCTCTTTCAGCTTCTGTGTGACCAGGGGAAACTGCTGCTCTGCAGCGTTCCAGACCTCCCATGCTCTCCCCGCAAACATCCGTTTTAGAACGTCCTCCGGGGTCTCGGCGGGCTTCTGCTCCGGCGGCTTCTCTTGAAGCGTCTTCTTTGCCGCTATCTGCTTTTGCAGCTCTGCCATGCGGCGCATCCGCATAAGCTCCAGCTCAAGGTCGTCCGACACGCTGTTCACCGTGGGCTAAGATCTGTAGATCGGATACTTCTAATAAGCTTTGATGTGCCAGCGTCAAAGAGTTTAAATCCACACCGCCGCCTAGGCAAGTACTCAATTCGAACGGGAGGGCTGGCATCAGATGCGGTCGCTGAAGTATCTCGTCCCCCTCTTGACCGCATCACTCATCCTCTCAACTCACACTCACGTTCCCGCCGCTACCGCCGCGGAGATACGCATCGACACGCGTATCGATCAAGGTCTCCAATGGCTGGTGTCCCTCCAATCAACCTCCGGGCAAGCCTACTTCAGAGACCCTTCCTCCCCATCTGGGACGGTTAACGTCGCCCAGACAGGCATCGCCACCACCGCCCTTGTCATGTACGATAAGACTCACTCCTCAGACAGGTATGATGTCCAGATCAAAGACTCCCTCAACTTTATCCTCAGCATGCAGAACACGACACGCGGGGACTTCGCATGCTTCTTTGACACGCGCACAGGACAGGGAGTGAGCGGTGAGGAGATGTACTATCTGAACGCGTACATTCTCGAAGCGTTGGCCTTCAGCGCGTTCCAGCTGAGGATAGCCCGCTCCTCAACCCGGGACACCGCCTACTACGACACGGTCATCTCGTCGGTGCAGGCCTGTTTCGACCGTCTCCAGAAAACCTACCAGGAAAGCGACGGCGGATGGTACTACCGGTATCCCGGCGGAGACCGCGACGCTGAGCTCGACGCGAACGGGATGACCTTGACGGCGCTGTTGTACACCGCCACATACCTCCAGCTGTGGGGGGACCAGTCGAAGGCGGCTCAGTACAGAGAGTGGGCTGAGAATACGAAGGACTGGATCATGTCGACGCAAGGCACGGACCCCGGAAGCTGGGGCTACGGCGGATTCTACCAGAACTCACGGAGAGATCTGCAAGACGTGGTAGCGAACGCGCGTGGGGTGTTCGGATTGACAACCTACCTGCGTCTCATCGACTCTCTCATAGACAGGTCCACTGCCATGTCTCGCAAAGAGACCATACGGTCAGGCCTAGTCTTGTGGGAAGAGAGTTTCTTCAGAGAGATCTCAGACGAGTTCAGGGGCCCCCACCAGGCTCGGACCGGGCAGGGCGTGACGGCGTACCCCAAGTCCACCGGAGCTGCCGCCGCCTCAATGATCGCCTTCGTCGAGATCTGGGTCGTCCACGGGGATTCGAAATTCCTTGATTGGTCGAAAGCGCTCTACATGTGGCTTACCGGAGAGAATGAGGGAGGTGTCGATCTCCAGTCCGATGCGCGCTCCGGCGGCGCTGGGTTTGCGAACGGGTTCACGTCCCCGGGGGTTGTGGATCAGGAAGCGGGTCTGGAGGCTAACGCTCTCGCCGTCTCCGCATTGCTTTATGGAAACTGGATCGACATTCCCGAGTTCCGCCATACCTCCTCGGTCCTCACCGTCCTTCTGGCCGTCCTCGTTCTCGTCTTGACGTATAGACGTTTTTCCTGCAGAAACCTCAGAAGGTGACTCCCACCATCTGCTCATATTGGTAAATTAGCCGGGAGACTATCGCTTCAGCCTCATACGCCTCACGGTAGACCTTGAAGACGCCGTCGGTGACGCTGAGAGTGTCCGCTCTGAAATGGCCTGCGGGGAACCCGCCCACCAGAAAGACGGTCGGTTCCTTGGCCGCCTCACTACACAGATCTGCCAAGCTCCTCTCCTCTCCACGCGCGCTCAAGGCAAAGACGTGCGACGGGTTTACCTCCCCTACCAGATCCTTCAGAGTTCGCCTTCCAATACGCAGGAGCGGCTGCCCCTTCGGCGGGACCCTTCCCACCTCGTACAACTGCTCCACGAGGCCGAGAAATCTCCCGTAATTCCTCGGGATGCGCGAACGAGGATCCACATCGATCAGATAGTCCTGCCAGGTGTGCACATACATGTTCAGGAGACTCCGTCTGTTAAGGGGGGAGTCCAGTGCGCACAGGAGCGTGACGTGGACGATGTCGGGCCGTCCCCTCTTGGCGGCATTCTCAAGAGCCTTCATCGCGTGATGATGGTACGCCCTATCTAGGAGCGTCTTCTCAGGAGTCTTCCTCCGCTGGCGCGCATGCTCGACAACGGCACGGTGGTGGGCGATAGAGCGGGGAACGAGTTCAAGGGCAGACTCGCAGAGGACAAAGGTGAGGGGGCGAGGCATACTCTTATCTTGAGGCCGGGCTGGGGATATAAGATGTTGGTCTTGATGCGTGAAAAGGAGACCGCCCGTGAACGGATCGAGAGGCTTGTCGGGATGGCGTACGAGATCAGGCGCAAAGACAAAGCATTGGCGAGGCGATACATCCAGATCGCCCGTAACATCGGGATGCGCTGCAACGTTCGCCTACCGAAGGAGATGAAGCTATATATCTGCAAGCGGTGCAACACTCTCCTAATCCCCGGGGATACATGCAGGGTCCGTGTGAGACCTGAATGCGGCACCAAGCTCGCCCTCACATGCCTTGAATGCGGCGCGGTCAAGAGAATCGCCGGGTTGAAGGAGCAGAAGAGAGAGTGAAAAGCGCCCCGTCATTGAAGAAACGGTCTTCAACCATGAAACCGACCGTCTGGATCGGGAAACAGGGTGTTGACCAGGACGTGCTTGACCAGATCCTCACCCAAACTAGGACCAAAGGTCTCGTGAAGATTAAACTCCAACAGCCTGTGTACACGCCGCAGGCGTTAGAAGAGATCGTCCAGAAGATAGTGCAAGGAACAGCCGCTCGACTTGTCGACAAGAGAGGCCGTACCTTCACCATCTTCAAAGAACCTCAACCGAAAGATAAAAAGTAATATACGAGGGGAACACTTACTGGTCCCCTGTCAGTGGCAAAAACTTAAGAGAAAGAGATCTCGGTAGAGGAGAATAGCGCTATCGCTAAGACGCAAACCGAGGGTAAAACTGAATGGGTGAAGAAGTGGGCGAAGATCTGGAAGCGCTTAGAAAAAGGCGAATGATGGAGATTCGCCGATCCCTCGCGGATGAGGAGCAACGCGCGCAGGCCCAGGAGCAACTTGAAGCCAAGAAGGCGGCCGCCTTGAAGGTGATCCTGACCCCAGAGGCGCGGACGAGGCTGGCGAACATCAAGGTTGTCAAGCCAGAGTTCGCCGCCCAGCTGGAACTGCAGCTCCTCCAACTCGCCCAGACAGGGAGAGTCCGCATCCCCATTACCGACAGCAAGCTCAAAGAGGTCCTGACCGCCCTCCAGTCAGCGCAAAGAAAGGATTTCACCATCAGGAGAGTATAGAAGATGGCAACGAACAAACTCACCGCCAGGAAACGCCGCCTCGCCAAAGCAGCAAACCAGAACCGCGCCGTCCCCACATGGATCATCGCCAAAACCAAAGGACAGGTGAGAACCCACCCCAAGCGGCGTCACTGGCGTCGCACGAAGCTGAAAGTCTAGAGAAGGCGTCCACGATGTCCAAGAGACAGGCAAGACGGAAGAGAACCCGAGAAGATGCCGCAGGACAGCCGGAAACTTCAACCCAGCGAGACACGAAGCAACCGACCCCGCAAACGCCGAAGGCCAAGACCGCGACAGAGGCCGCAGCTCCAGCGGAAGCGCTCCAGGAGAAGGCGGAAACCCCTTCCCCAGCAGAAGAACCCGTCACGGAAGCAGCGGAGGAAAAGCCTAAGACTGTGGAAGCGAAGGAGGAGATCGAGATCGTTGAGGAGAAGATCATCCCCATCAACCTCCACAGAGCCTGGAACGCACCCCGCACAAAGAGGGCGGAGAAGGCTGTCAGAGTCCTCCGTGAGCTTGTCAAACATCACATGAAAGTGGACGATGTCACGATAAGCAACGATGTCAACGAGCTGGTCTGGGCACGGGGCATCGAGAAGCCACCACGGAAGATCGAGGTACGCGCGGTCAAGGACAAAGAGGGAAAGGTCACCGTCTTCGCCAGCTAGAGTGGACAGTCAGCCTCAGCTGGCAGCCTCTTCCACCCTTACAGGAGCAAAAACTTGCGAGTACTCCAGCTCGACATTCTGGGAAGCCCCAACATTGGCATCTACTGCGCCGCCAACGATAGACTCTGCCTCGTTCCCTTCGGCCTGACCAAGAAGAAAACGGAGCAGATCAGAAGCTGCCTGTCTGCCCCAGTCTACCCGTTCAGCGTTGCAGGTTCAATCCTCAACGGCGTCCTCACCGCCTCCAACTCCCGCGGACTCGTTGCGCCCCACATCGTCAGCAAAGAAGAGCTTCGCGCCCTCAAGGGGATAGAGGATTTCTCGCTTCACGTCCTCCGCTCAAAGCGAACCGCTCTGGGAAACCTGATTCTCGTCAACGACAAAGGTGCGGTCGTCGACCCTCGCTTCACCTCGCCCGAGATGAAGAGGCTCGCCGACGCATTTGACGTCGAGGTGGTCAAGGGAAGAATCAGCGGCCTCCCCTACGTCGGCTCCCTGGCTGTCGTCACTAACAACGGCGCTGTCACCAATCCCAAAATCAGCGAGGACGAGAAGAAGCTTCTGGAAGACGCTTTGAAGGTAGACTCCGAACCTGGTACTGTCAACGGCGGCGTCCCCTTTCCCAAGCTAGGGATGCTCGCCAACAGTCATGGCGTCGCCACTGGCCCTCACACCTCAGGGCTGGAGCTTGCGGACCTCACCCGAACGCTACGACTATAGGAAACCTTATAGAAGAGAGTGAAAATAAGAGGCACCCCGAGCCACCGCTCAGTTACAAGTGAAATCGAGAAACGCAAGACCTGTCATCGGAAGGTCACGGAAGATGAGTCAAGTCAACGTGAAGACCTACCGCGTCATCGGAGAAGTGCGAAAACCCGCGCTGAAGATCCCCTTCAAGAAAACCGTCCGCGCGGTCAATGTCGACGACGCCGTGGAAAAGGTCCTCTCAGAAGTCGGAAGCAAACATAAGGCCAAGCGGTTTGAGGTAAAGATCCTCAAAACCGAGGAAGAAAAACCGTAGGGTCAGACGTCAAGCGGGGAATCCTTCATGTCCAAGACTGAAGAGGCGGCGCAGAGACTGCTCGTCGAGTACAGGATACTGGAAGGATCGCTCCAGGTCATGCAATCCCGGTTCGATATCATCAACGCAGCGCTCAACGACCTCGCTGTCGCCTACGCGACGGTCGAAGGCCTCAGGGAAAAGCAGGAAGGCACCGAAACGCTCATCCCGGTGGGTGCCGGCTCGTTCATCAAGACAACTCTCAAAGACATGAACCGCATCATCATGGGTGTCGGGTCCGGTGTCTGTGTCGAGAAGAGTGTCGACGACTGTCTCCTCGAGTTTAAGTCTCGGCAGTCCGAGCTGGAGAAGGCGAAAGCGACCCTCGAAGGGAACATGGGGGAGAATGTGAGACAGCTGGAGCAGAGACGGCAGAGGCTTTCAGAGCTGGTGGAGCGGCAGCGCGGAGCGTCACCCGGCGTTGTTCGATAAACTGAAGAGACACTTCGCCAACCTGTACGACGACATCAGCAAGGTTGAACTGAAAGGCGAAAGACTCCGTTCGCTCCTCGACGAATTCAAGATCACGCTGATAGAGAACGACGTTGCCTTCGACGTGGCAGACCGCCTCTGTGAGCAGGTCTCACAGAAGTTCGCAGGACTTGAGGTCTCACGGACTGAAGACAAGAAAGCGGTGGTGAAACGGGTCTTCAGGGAGACAGTGGCCAGCATCCTTCAAGGAAGTGACGCGGTCGATCTCACCTCCCTCGTTGATGAGAAGCGCAAAGAGGGCGCGCCGACTATCATCCTGTTTCTCG
>CAYSNV010000062.1:0-6309 GCA_964432545.1 uncultured Candidatus Bathyarchaeia archaeon
CTCTAGAGGCAAGCAAGTCTTCTCATGGGGAAGTCGTGTAGGCATCGGGTCGATGGAGAGGGGAGCTCCCCTCTCCATCCTCTCCTACCAACGACCAAAGACGCGCTTCCGGGGCGTCTAGAAGAATCAGGAGGGGGGACCACGGTTCACCCATCGAGGGGTTTCGACCTTGAACCTGCGGTCAGCACGGGGTAGGTACGGTTTTATATCGATTATCGGCGTGTTCTTCATCGCGTCTAGATCCTCGACTTTGAGCAACAGACCCCGGACGCGCTTGAGTTTGACGACGCATAGCCCGATGGGGTTCGGTCGTGATGGGCTTCGGGTGCCGAAGACGCCCATCTCGGGTGCGCCCCTATGCTTTCGGGGGACCACCCGCAGTGTTGCGCGGTCTTTTATGGTATCGCGTAGGTGCAGCCAGTACAGTATAATGAGGTGCGAGAATCCATTCACTCCTTTCAAAGCAGCTTTATACCGGGGATAGATCCGTATGTCGGCGTGTCCGTTGCGTGACTTCTCAACGAAACCTACGAATCTCACAGTCCCCAACTTTTTCAAAGGTCTTCCCCTGTAGAGCGGTGGTTCCTTTTTGTTATTTAGGTTTCTGGAGATCCGTGTGTCCAGTTATTTTCGGCACAGCAGGTGCTCCCCTCGCGTAGACTATGCTGCGACGAGACTACTCAGGAGTGTTGGGCAATGTTTTTCTGCAGCAGACTAGGTCAGAGATAGGATTCTAGCGATCGCGTGGAGATAGAGGCACACCCGAGAATGCTGGGGCATCAGGATCATGGAGTGCGTTTTCTTCTACAGGGTGCCACGTAGACTACGTTGAGGCAGACTGACGAAAGAAGTCGAATCTAGAAGATGGGTAATGAAAAGTCACTCTCATTACTGCATTCGGTGCAGTACCAGCCCTGGTCAACCCAGATGAGCTTGGTCGACTGGCACACGTTGCACGCCAAGTAGAGCTCTCCAGGCCCTATCCTGTGGGCCTTCTCCCTCCCGCGGATCCGGTAGGCGCACTTCACCAGGTCAGGGTGTCTCTGCAGGAAAAGCTTAGAGTCTTTGACGAACTCAACGGTTAGGGGGCCCAGCGGCCTGAATCCGACGAACTGGTGGCCGGAGTAGAAGGGAACGATCTCCATCTTGGAGCCGATGTTGAGGGGGTTGCCCAAATCTTCGCTCGTGTAGGTGGGCTCGTAGAAGTCGATCTGCACCCGTTTGAGCAGATACCTGCCTTCAGCCTTGATCCTCTTCTTTTTTAGCTTGAAGCGTCGAACACGAAGCTTCTGCAGAGCTCTCTGACACTCAGGGTTGTCGCAGGCTCTCCGAGGCCTCCCAAACATGTACTCGACGACTTTGCCGCAGATCACGCAGCGACTTCGCCTGACGCCTTCCACAGGCCTCGCCCCAGACTCTATATCTCGTCCCTGCCTAAATAAGGTATCCGCAGTGTATAGGAATAGTCAGCACATAACTAAGGGAGATCACCAAAACTACTCCCACAGAGGACAATACTTACTAGATACGCTCCGGAAGCGCGCGCGCTAAGGGTTCTGACACCCTAATCAACTCTATCTGAAGCCTCTACAGTCTTAGCATCTCGGAATGTGGCAACAGCTTACACGCGCGTATGCTAATCTAGAATCCGTCTAAAGAAGAGCGCTGCTATGCTGGCGAAAATGGCTGTGGCAGACAGCATTACGCCTATATCGAGTGGAAGTGTCTGAAAATCACCTGTAACTAGTAGCGCTCTCATCGCATCCACGACGTAGCTCAAAGGGTTAAAAGTTGCTATCACCCTAAGCCAAGGCGGCATTATGCTGATGGGGTAGATGGCGTTACTCGTGAAGAAGAGAGGCATAGTGATGGCTTGGCCTATTCCCATCATTCTCTCTCTGGTTCTGAAAACAGGCACCAGAGACATCGATAGGCTGGAAAAACACATTCCAGCGAGAACTATCACTGCAACCACAGCCAAGACTTCTAGGGCGCCAACGTTCAGAGGAACATGAATAAACAGCGCTAGGGCGAGGACGACTATCGCCTGAAATATGCTCCTGATGCCCGCTGAAAAAGCCTTTCCCAATACTATGGCTGATCGAGGGGCAGGCGTTGAGAGCAGCTTGTTGAGAAGTCCCAGATCTCTTTCCCAGACAAGCATGATGCCATAGAAGATTGCCACAAACATCACAGACTGCATTAACACGCCTGGCGTAAGGAACTGGATGTAGCTGAAAGCTCCCGTGGGTACAGGTCTCAGATTTGCAAAGGTCTCGCCAAAGACCAAGAGCCAAAGTGCTGGCTGGACCCCACGTATCGCTATCTCTGAAAAGTCGTGCTTCAGTTTCCTTAACTCGAATTCTGCCAGTGTGAACACGGTGCTCAGATACCTTGACCCCAGCATCATCCCAACCTCTTGTAAGTTCTCCGGAGACGTCTAGCCTCTTGCCATGTGCCCCCCTCCTCCATTCTGACTCCCGCATACGCAAGAAATACATCATCCAGCGTAGACTTCTTCAGCGAAACCGATTCGACCTGTATTCCCCTCTCCCGGAGACGATTGAAAATCATTGGTATCGCTTTCTCTCCCTCTGCTACAACAAGCTCGTAGAGGCCAAGATCCTGCTTTGCTGACAAAATCTTTCCTTGCCCCTGCAAAAGAGTTGAACAATCTCCGGAGCGAGTCTCCAGCGAAATGATGTCGCCTCCTACCTTGGCTTTCAGTTCTTCAGGGGAGCCAGAGACGACGATTTTTCCCCTGTTCATTATGGCGATCTCATCGCATAAGGTATCCGCTTCTTGCATATCATGCGTGGTCATGATAATGGTCGTCCCGAACTCTTCTCGGAGATCCGTGATGTATTTCCAGACAGTACTCTTAGCTGACGGGTCAAGACCGATGCTCGGCTCATCAAGAAAAAGTACCTTGGGTTTGTTTACGAGGGCTTGCGCTATCTCGAGCCGTCTCATCATTCCGCCGGAGTAAATTCTTGTAAGGTTGTTTTCACGACCAGCAAGCTCCATGTACTTGAGAGCCTCACGGATTCTTCTGTTTCTCTCCTCTTTTGAGATGTGATAGAGTCTAGCATACATCAACAGGTTCTCATATCCTGTCAGATCTCCGTCAACTGATACTTCCTGGGGGATATATCCCGAAATCTGTCGCACTGACTCAGGGAATTTAGCAGAGTCGATCCCAAATACTTTGATGCTCCCGGAGGTCGGCTTGATGAGGGTGAGCATCATTCTTATCATTGTGGTCTTTCCGGCGCCGTTTGGACCGAGTAAGCCGAAGATTTCACCCTCATCCACGCTGAACGATATTTCGTCAACCGCCTTCAGATCGGAGTAGGTCTTGCTTAGATTCTGTACTTCAATCGCTTTCATTTCGGATGCTACTCTCTTCGAGGGCTGTCTCCTTGATTTTCTGAAGGAGTTTGGCTAAGTTCAGT
Source organism: uncultured Candidatus Bathyarchaeia archaeon (assembly GCA_964432545.1). Taxonomy (GTDB): domain Archaea; phylum Thermoproteota; class Bathyarchaeia; order 40CM-2-53-6; family DTGE01; genus CAYSNV01. The sequence goes on from CAYSNV010000062.1 coordinate 3,456, forward strand.
AGCTCATCTCTGGTCAAAACTCTCATAATTCGATTAACCAATTTCCTATTTTCGGCACTTGTTTGCTGATACAAAATCTCTCCTTTTCTTGTCAGTTCGATTTTGATGATTCTTCTATCAGTGCCCTTTTCGACGCGCTCGATGCAGCCTCTTCCTTCAAGTCTATCAACCAGGCCTGTGATGTTGCCAGGCGTTACAAGCATATGTTCGCCAAGCTTGTTCATCGGCATAGCTCCGAATCTTCCAAGCACTCTGATCACTCGGTATTGAGGAAAGGTCAAGTTGCTTTTGATCAGTTGCTGATTCAAGAGAACATGCACGGCTCTGTAGGCGCTTACGATACTTATCCATACTTCCACAGAAGGATCATCCCGCTGCTCTTGGGGAGACATCTCTCTCGCCTGAATCTACTACTATCGCAATAAGTTTAGACTTAAATAGTTTATGATTAAACAAAATTAGGCCAAATCAAAAAAGGAAGAGCTGACGAAATGGAGTGAAACTCATGCTGCAGTCATTGAATCCTCGAATAGACTTCACCCACAATCCAAGATAGGTATGAACACAATTTTGATGAGTAGTGGGTCCCACGATTATGCCTGAGTCTCAAGCCTCAGACAATCTGACCTGTCTTAACATTGACTATTAGCACAGCTCCATTAGCATCAAATTCAACGTTCTTTATTTTGAGGTTAAGGAGCTCACCGATTCTGCATCCACTCTCGTATAGAAGTGAGATGAATGCTTTATCTCTTGGGTTGATAGCGGAACTCACACCCCCTCTACACGCGCGCTAACGTTGAGGTTGCTGACCGCAGCAGTCATCCTGAAGACTGTGATCGCGCTTTCATGGAGTATCATAGGGTAGTTGGCAACGATAACAGGTCTGAGAACGACGCCAGGTCTCTTTTTGCAGCGCGGCATCCGACAGTCAGGAGAGACCCCTAGAGAATTCCTTGGAAGTCCAACTTCTCTTGGAGCGATGATTGCCACCCGGACGCTACGCAAACAATATCTATGCTGTCACAGTATGGCTACCTGAAGCCAAGATGAAGCGCATCATCGGGGTAGACATCGGAGCTACCAGTATCAGGGTTGCACTAGGGGATGAGCGAGGAAACGTCTTTTCACGTCTGAAAGAAAGAACAGATGAATCCTCGGGGCCTGAAGGGATAAGTCGGCAGATCGTGCGAATGATTCACTCCCTGACGTCATTAACCAAGGTACGCCACGTCGGGATAGGAGCCGCAGGTCCTTTAGACTTGAAGGAGGGGGCTATTGTTCATTCACCGAACATCGGCTTTGACTACATCCCCCTAGTAAAGCCCTTAGTGAAGGAGTTGAAGGTTCCCGTGTATCTCGCCAACGACTGCGTCGCCGGCGTGGTCGGAGAGAAGGAGTTCGGCCAAGGGAGAGGGTGCGCCAACCTCGTCTACGTGACCATAAGCTCTGGAATCGGAGGCGGCGTCTTCGTCGACAACCACCTCCTCCTTGGGAAAGACGGAAACGCCCACGAGATCGGCCACCTCACGATAGATCATGAAGGAAAGCTCAGGTGTGGCTGTGGAAAGAAAGGCCACTGGGAAGCCTACTGCGGGGGAGCCAACGCCCCGAACTTCATCAGGCTTCAGCTGGAGACCAAGACCCGCAGAGAAATAGAATCCAGCCTCCTAGGCAAGATAGCAAGGGGCGACCTAGATACGCTGTCCTCTAAAGCCCTCTTCACAGCAGCCAAGAGAGGAGACAAGATTGCTCTGGAGGTCGTTGGAGAGATGGGGAGACTGAACGGCGTCGGTTTCGCCAATGTAACGAGCGCCTACGATCCTGAACTGATCACTGTCGGAGGCGCGATAACGCTCGCAAACCCAAGACTGGTCCTCAACCCAATAAGAGAGTCCATCGACCGGTATAGTATAAACCGTGTGCCGAAGATAAGGATCACAAAGCTGGGAGAAGACAGCGTGCTCTACGGCACACTCGCATTATCCAAGTATGTGAAGTAGAGAGACTCGGCCTTATCGGACCTAGAGTTCGCTTTCAGGGGATGCCCACATTCGGTTTTGAGTCCATTCTGCTGCGCATCCCACGCCTTAACGATGACTCTGCAGCTGTCACGCAGAGTCCTGCTTGGCACTCCGACCCGCAACATTCAGTGGTGTCCGCGGTAGAGAACTCGCGGGTTGGGCTACGCTAGGTTCCGGACTGTGTGAAATACTCTTAAATCACAGACTATCTATGTTATGGGTCGGGTGTTTGGGTTGGTCGATGAAGGAGACGAGGCCCCAGATTTCACGCTTACAGCCGATGATGGGCGAGAAGTTTCTTTGAAGGATTATCGAGGCAAGAATGCGGTGCTCTATTTCTACCCGAAGGACAACACTCCTGGGTGCACCAGCGAAGCCATCGGGTTTAGAGATGCGGTCAAGGACTTCGAGAAAGAAAACAGCGTTATCCTCGGCATAAGCAGTGACAGCGTCCAGTCCCACAGGAAGTTCAAAGAGAAGTACATGTTGCCTTTCACACTGTTAAGCGATCCTGAGGCAAAGGTCTTGAAGCTCTACGACGTCTGGAAAGAGAAAAGCCTGTACGGCAAGACATTCATGGGGACAGAGCGGACCACTTTCCTAATCGACGAGAAAGGCATCATCAAGAAGATATATCGCAAGGTGAAGGTGGAGGGGCATGCGGGAAGCTGCCTCGCAGACCTAAGGACCCTTGCCTCACCTAAAGGCGTGTGAGACACCGGATTCTGTTCTTGTTGTGACCTTACGAGGGGCTCATGCTGCTCGCCACCTCGTTCTAAAAGGCCGCGGAGCTACCGCTCTAGCTTGTCTGTTTTCGCGGCCATAATGAA
>CAYSNV010000063.1:0-6232 GCA_964432545.1 uncultured Candidatus Bathyarchaeia archaeon
TAGGCATACGTGATTGGGAGAAATGATTCTTTGACGCTAGGTTTTCTAGGCCCTCGATTCGTCGCGATCGTAATATTCATTACAACATACTTCTTTTTTGCCACCGGTTGGAGGTCACGGGCGATAGCGGCGATGGCTGGGGCTGCTGCAACATGGGTTTTTGGAGTGTTGTCCATCGATGCGATGTTAGAGTATGTCGATTTCAACACTCTCGGGCTTCTCTTTGGGATGATGGTACTTGTCGGTGTGCTCAGTGAGGCAAACTTCTTTCGGTTGATCGGGGTAAAAATCGCCAACCTGGTCTCTTGTAGAGCGAACCTCCTGTTCATCTTGTTCCTGTCTATTACAGCCGTATTATCAGCGCTGCTGGATAACGTCACGACCGTTCTGTTCATGGTGGCCATTACCATCGACATATCTGAGCTACTGAAAATAGACGCAAAGCCATTCATCCTAGGTGAGATCTTTGCCTCTAACATTGGCGGAACAGCCACTTTGATCGGCGACCCTCCGAATATGATGATTGCCTCAGCGACAGGATTCACCTTTACGGACTTCCTAGAGAAGGCGACTCCGATCTCCATGATGGCTACGATCATTGCAGTGGGCGTGCTCTACCTGCTGTATAGAAAACGACTTCAAGCCAGCACAATAATGGATGAGATCCCGATGAAGATGGAGGACGTCATCACAGACAAGAGGCTTTTCAGGCTTGGAACGGTAATGTTCGTTGTCACAATAGCCCTCTTTTTCAGCCATCAAATGCTGCATCTCTCCCCCGCTACTGTGGCCCTCGTGAGCGCCACCATAGCACTCTTCATCGGGGGTCCTAAGATGACGGACATCCTTGAGAGGGTTGAATGGAGAACCCTCATCTTCTTCGCCTGCCTATTCATTATTGTTGGCGGCTTAGAGAAGACGGGGGCTATGACCCTGATCGCGACCGGATTCTCCGAATATATGACTCAAGGCGAGTGGGTGACGATATCAGCCGTTCTATGGCTTTCCGGTATTGTATCAGGTTTTATCGATAACGTCCCTTTTGTCGCCGCCTTCATCCCCGTGATAAAGGAGTATGCCACCCTGTCTGGAGTTGGCGTATCTCGGTTATGGTGGGCTTTAGCGTTCGGGGCGGGATTCGGCGGAAACGTGACTATGATAGGCGCCTCATCAAACGTGGTAGCGATTGGGGTGGCAGAGAGTCGGGGAATAAAATTTGGCTTCTACGAGTTCATGAAGATGGGGCTACAGATAGCACTTCTGTCTATAGGAGTTGCCAACCTGATGCTGGTATCTTTCTTCCTTTTCTGACTTTCTTTTGTAGGTTTTTCTCGAGATCGAAGATCTTTTTTCAACATCCGGGGGAATCGTCAGAAGACGAAAACGTAACTTGATTCAGTACGTTTGGAGACTGCTGGTATTCCGGCGCGCGTGCCCTTCCTCAGGGAATAGCTTTTGAACTCTCTTACTGTGTGTGTTACCGCCTTTTCTATCGGTATCCTTTCTATGCTTGAGGCCCCGACAAACCCCACAGCATCTGTACGGTTATAGAGGTATTCAGTATCCTTCGGTTCTGCAAAGGCTCCTCCGTGAGCTAGGAAGATCATACCGTGATTGATCCCTTTTGCTGAGCTGATTATTCTTTGAACCTGTTTTACAGCTTCTTCGAGTGGGGTGGCCTTGAACCCTGCAACACCGCCTCTGGTCCCTCCCACATGGGCAACTATGACGTCGACTGGGGCTTTAACCATGTCTTGCGCATCCTCAGGGTTAAAGACGTAAGCCATTGTGAATATGTTCATCTTATGGGCGATCCGCATCATCTCAACTTCCCTACTCCAACCCAGCCCCTGAGATTCCCGTTCCATCCGATACCTGCACCCAGCTTCCCTGTCTCCAAACTGACCTATAGTAGGGAAGTTTATTATACCCGAAAAACCCGCTTCAACAAATCCTCTTAACAACCGCTCAATATCTAGGCTGGTCGGGTCAGAGGCGTCAACCCCTGCGATAATTGGCGTGTCTTTCACCACGTTATCCAGTTCTTTGAACATGCCAAGGGTTACAACGTTTGAGTCCATGGGCCCATACAGCGTGGTGGGAAGCCCTCGTAACCGTGAAAGCCCGGTGCTGTAGGCTATGATCAAATCAGCTCCTCCAATCTCGGCGCACTTGGCGACGATTCCAGCACTGCAACCTGCGCCTAAAACCGGCTTTCCCTCATCGAAAGTCTTCCTTAACCTCTCGAGTATCTCTTCTCTCCCAAACCGTCTTCCCAAATTGCTCGCTCCTCCTCCCGCCAATCCTTCCAGATTGGATAGAGTATGTCGACGAATTCTTCTCAGAAGCTATTTAATCCTTTTCCGCTTAAGTCGGTGGTTGCCGTCTCCTAGATCTCTTTCTACCAAACTGAACCTGTACCAGAGCGCGGGCATTTTTATAAAGATCCCATGATTATCTCTTCTTTATGAGAAAACTTCTCTCTCTACCCCACAAGTTGTGTGAATCCACTTGCTATGTTAATGGGCTGGAAGACATTCTGGCGTGGAGGGGGGCGGCATTCCTTGACTATCTCCTATCTGTTGTGGGTGGAATGGCGGGCTTTGCATATCTTCGGTTTAAGAAGGCGGATCCCCCCTGCATGGTGTTTTGGGGTGCAAGTCCCAGGTATTTACTGAAGGATTTAGCCAAGATCGTCGGATTCAAAGAAACGGTAATCGAGGGGAGGAGTTTCAAGAACTCATTTTTGAAGCTGAGGGAGTTTATCGATGACGGTCGGCCTGTGGTGGCCGGCGCCCTGGACATGTACTATCTGCACTACTATCCCGACCTCTACAAGAAGCTTCACGTCCCTATTCACTATGTCCTTGTGGTTGGGTATGACGATGAGGAGCAGGCGGTTTTCGTGCATGATTGCAGTAGAGAGAACATGCAGAGAGTGCCCTACGATCAGTTTGAGAAGTCTCTAGATGTCAATGTTCCGGGCATGAGTAAGAGAAACACGATACGCACCTTCTCTCTTCCAGAAAGCCTCCCTTCCGAAGTTGAGGTTGCGAAGAAAGGTTTCGCATTCAAGGCTGAGAGGTTTCTCAATCCCCCTGTCCGGCTTTTCGGTGTACCCGCTATGCGCAAATTAGCTGACGAAATCTTCGAATGGAAGAGCAAAAAGTGTTTTGAGCACATGGTCATGTATGCGACCACCCCCCCTCTACTACCGAAGACTTTTGAAAACAGCCATGGGATGAGATTCTGGCAAGCATCAGTGCTGGAAACCCTAGGGAAGAAATACAAGATCAGCCCCTGGTTTGAATCATCCAAATTGTTCAGGCATTCAGGGGAAACGATCATCGACCTATGTAAAGCGACACTAAGACAGGATAAGCCAAGAATATCCGCCCTTCTTAACCAAATAGCCAATCTCGAAGAAAGAGCATATGGATTACTTAGAAACATTGAATGAATAATAATGCGTCGGAAACAATGTGCCATTCTCTCATTAACTCGCCACTACACTGCTGCTCCAATTACTGCAACTTCTCAATACACATGCTTAGTTCTCTTCCAGTTAGGCGTTGGAAGGACACCGCGAGTATGTGGCCTCAGCAATCGGGAAAAACGCGCACCCATTTGATGCGCGTACCGGCAGCTGCGCCATAAATGTGAATTGGCAAACCATCAAGCTGTCTTGAGAGTCTCAATATCGGACAGAAAAGGATTCGGATAGGAATCGTGGTGGACCGGGCGGGATTTGAACCCGCGACTTTCCGGCTGCAAACCGGACGTTCCTCGGCCTTTGCGGTATGCCAGACTGAACTACCGGCCCTTCTTCCTGAAATCGTGTAAGGGTGAATTAAATCTTTCTTGCCAAGCATCCAAGAACTCTGCTCTCGGTACCAGTGTTCAACGATCAAATCGAAAAGCTCATATCCTAACCTTTGATTGATGCTCTGCGTGATGGCCGCCGTAACGTAGAAGAGAAGAACTCTCTGCGGAGCTTGGTGAGCGTATAGGCCTGAAAGGCCTTATAAGCCTTGGCCAATGGAGCCTAGAGGCCGGGTTCAAAACGCCAGAGCGGCGTGAAACTCCCGGCGGCGGCCTCACAACTCTTCCTACGATCGGTTCTAAGACTGGGGGGCGCTACCTGAGGAAGAGGGCTCAGCTTCGGGCGGCGGTTCAGTTCTCGCAGCTTTTCTCCGCTGTCTTGTTCTCGGCGGTTCAGGCTGCGGAGCAGATGGGGGAGGTGTGGGAGCAGGCTGGCCAAAGCGAGGCGGCCTTCTGGTGAGAATGGCGATGAAGAAGGCTGCGACGGCGAAGATCACCGTGGTGAGGGCGAAAAGGTACATCCACATCCGGGCGCTCTCAACCTCGTAAGTCAACATGTTCACCTCTGCCTCCAGCTGCTGGTTCTGTGAGACTGTAGACTGATGCTCCCGTTCCAGCGAGCCGTACCGCGCCGTCAAGTCGCTGTACTCAGAGGTGAGGCGTTGATACTTTGCGTCAAGCTCGGCGTAACGTCCCTGGAGGTCGAGGTACTCCGGCGTGGACGAGAGGACGTAGGTCAAGGGGAGGATGGTGGAGTCCGCTTTCTCGCTGGAGTAGCTCGCCACAGGATAGGCCTCGATCCAGAAAGGGTAGGACCACCAAGGGTACGAGTAGTTCCAGTACCACCACCAATACGGCGTGGGATAGTAGGCAGCGGTGGCGACTTTCACCCTTTCTGAGGCGACAGCGACGAGAGCGCTTCTGGGAGCGTCTGCTGGAAGAGTCAAGCTGACATCCTTTTGGAAGAAGTCGTCTTTGCGCATACGCTGCTTCGACACCAAGGATCCTGAGAAGACGAGCTTGAAGTTGCCCGCCTCGTCGTAGCTGTAGATCTGAACGAGTAGATCTTCAAGCTGGACGGTCTTCTTTGCGCGGGCGGTGAAGGAGATGATCACGGCGGCGCCGGGGTCGGCCTGGAGAGGATAGGAAGCGGTCAAGTCGAAGTATCCAAGCGAGAAGCTCCGCGTCACCGTTTCAGAGTGAATGGGGAGACTCGAGTTTAGAAGGAAGCCTGTGAGAAGGAGCACAGCGACAAATAGAATCTTTCTTCTCATAGAAGAAACGACCTCGGGGAATACTGGAAAACACCGATATTTAGACCTGATGTCATCGTTCATGTCAAGTCAAGGTATCCGATCAATTCCCAGAACGATACGTCTCTTGTCTGAAAAAATTTCAATGACCTTGTTGCACCCGATGGACTCATCAATACTTTGATATATCTCGCGCAGCATTGAATATCGAAAGGGTGGTTAACAGGATGGCTGTCAAAATCGGAGTAAACGGTTTCGGAAGGATTGGAAGACTCTTCTTCAGAGCCGCCATGAAGGATCAGGCCTTCAAGAAAGGTTTCGAGATAGCTGCGGTTAACGACGTCACTGACGCCAAGACGCTTGGGCACCTGCTCAAGTACGATTCTGTCCACGGCGTACTGGATTCAGAGGTTAAAGCGACGGCATCGTCGATAAGCGTTGATGGGCGTGAAGTGCAGATCTTTTCAGAGCGGGATCCCGCGAACCTGCCGTGGAAGAAGATGGGTGTGGAGTTGGTGCTGGAGTCCACAGGTCTCTTCACCGACAGGGCAGGAGCGTCCAAACACCTCTCCGCCGGCGCAGGAAAGGTCGTCGTGTCCGCCCCCGCAAAAGATCCCGACGTCACCCTCGTGTTGGGCGTTAACCATGGGATCTATGATAGGAACAAGCACCACATCATCTCGATGGCGTCATGCACAACGAACTCTCTCGCCCCGATGGTGAAGGTGCTACATGAGAACTTCGGGGTGAAGAGGGGGCTGATGACGACATGCCACGCCTACACCAATGACCAGAGGATACTTGATCTGCCTCACAAGGATCTGAGAAGGGCGCGGGCTGGAGCTCTCTCCATCATTCCGACCAGTACCGGCGCCGCCAAGGCGATCGGCCTTGTGATACCGGAGCTCTCGGGGAAGCTGAACGGCGTCGCGCTACGGGTGCCCACCCCCGACGGTTCGATTACAGACCTGGTGGCGGAGCTGTCACGTAGGGCCGACGTAAAAGAGATCAACGCAGCCTTCAAGAGATCTGCGGAGACCGATCTCAAGGGCATCCTGCAGTACACGGAAGACCCGATCGTCTCAGCCGACATCGTGGGGAACCCACACTCCTGCATCTTCGACGCCCCGAGCACGATGGTTCTGGATGGTGAGGAG
>CAYSNV010000064.1:0-6222 GCA_964432545.1 uncultured Candidatus Bathyarchaeia archaeon
GTGCGAGGACGGGCATGACAGAGTCTGCCGGATCAGGGGAAAGATGAAGCGGCGGGTATGGATAAAGGTGAACAACGTCGTCCTAGTGGCCCCTTGGGATTTTCAGCCTGAGACGCGCGGAGACGTACTGTGGCGGTACACCGACGCCCAAGCCGAGACGCTGAAGCAGAAGGGGCTGTTGAGGAGAGCGTTGTGAGCCGATGGGAGAAGGCTGAGCACAAGCTTTCACTCCGCGAGAGGCGATATATCACCGACCAGTTGATGAAGGAGAAGAGAAGCGAAGAACTAGAGACGATGGAGGAGGTATTCGACAAATCGACTCTGATGATTGTCTACAGACTTCTCAACAGCGGCGCACTGGCAAGGATACACGGGGTAGTGAGGGCGGGGAAGGAATCGCGCATCTACTGGGCGAAAGGCCCGGACCGCAAGGATGTTGCGGTGAAGATCTTCCTCACCTCTTCAGCAGAGTTCAGGAAAGGCATGCTCACCTATATCGAGGGGGATCCGCGATTCGGTAGGATCAGGCGCGACACTCGCTCCCTCATCTACCTATGGGCCCGAAAAGAGTACAAGAACCTATCTCTCTGTTGGAGAGCAAAGATCAAAGTCCCTCGCCCTATCTTAGTTGAGGGCAACGTACTGCTGATGCAGTTCATAGGTAGGGACGGCGAACCTGCACCTCTTCTCAAGGAGACGCTCCTGAAGGATTATCAGCGGTTCTACGGCAGACTCATCGACGCCATCTCCAAGCTCTACACAGAGGCCAACCTAGTCCACGGAGACCTAAGTGAATATAACGTCATGGTCCACAGAAAAGGCCCGGTGCTCATCGACCTCTCCCAAGCGGTCCACATCGAACATCCGCAGGCCAGTGAGTTCTTCCTGAGAGACGTCACGAACGTCAACAGATACTTTAATAGAATCGTGCGGCTAGTTCCGCCGGAGGAGCTTTTAGAGAAGGTGAAAGGTGAGGTTGGCCGAAATAAACCTGGTCGTTCCTAAGGACAGAGTCGGCGTCTTGATCGGGCCCGATGGCGGCGTCAAGAAAAGGATCGAGACGGAGCTGCAAGTAGACATCGCCATCGATAGCTCCGTGGGGAGTGTGAAGATCGTGGAGAAGAGTGGCGCCGGCGCCATAAACATCCTGAAGGCAAAAGAGGTGGTGACGGCGATTGCGCATGGATTCTCACCTGAGAAATCATTCAAGCTCTTTGATGAAGACAGGATCATCGACATTATCGATCTGCGTCAGATCTTTGGGAGAAACGAGAGTCAAACCTCGCGGATCAAAGGAAGGATCATCGGACGGGAAGGGAAGTCGCGGAGGCTTATCGAAGAGGCGCTAGGAGTGAGTGTGTCTGTCTATGGACACACAGTCTCTCTCATCGGGGGGTTCGAGACCGCTGGCATCGCTCGCGAGGCTCTCCAGATGCTCATCGACGGGAAGCAGCACGCCTCCGTCTTCAAGTTCTTACGCGTGAAGCAGGCTGAGTTAAAGAAGAAGTCAAAAACCGAGCTGTGGCAAAAACCGGTTTAACTAGAAAGACAAAATATAAAATAAGCTCTCCTCCCGTTCGAGTATTGGTGAATGTGGAGTCTATGACTGAGGTATTCCAAGAGATAAGCCCAGCGGACTTCTTCTACCGCAACCGAGACATTGCTGGGTTCACCAATCCAGCCCGCGCCATCTACACCACGATACGAGAGCTCGTAGAGAACTCCCTCGACGCCTGTGAGATGGAGATGATCTCCCCGGACATCTACATCCGCGTCTCCCAAGTCTCCGAAACGTCAGAGACGACCAGCGTCTACGAGGTTCGCATCGAGGATAATGGCTTAGGAATACCGGACGAGGTCATCCCATCAGCGTTCGGCCAGATCCTCTACGGGTCAAAATACAAGCTCCGCCAGACTCGCGGAACATTTGGGCTGGGGGGCAAGATGGCCATCCTGTACGGCCAGATAACGACACATTCGAAAGCTGAGGTTACCTCAGGCATCAAGCATTCAAACATTACGCAGTACCAGCTGATGATGGACATACAGAACAACCGGCCCATCATCATGGACAAGAAGAGCCTCCCTAACAAGAAGTGGCACGGCACCATTCTCCAGTTCCGGACAGAGGCGGACTACACGCGCGCGATGCCCAAGATTCTAGAGTATTTGAAGCAGACGGCGGTCGTCGCCCCCTACGCGAATATCCTCTTCATAGACCCGCGAGGACGCCTGTACAAGTTCGACAGAGCGACGACCAGGATGCCGCCCCCTCCCAAGGAGACCCAGCCGCACCCTCATGGAGTGGATGTGGAGACCCTCAAAAGGCTGATAGCGCTCACCGCCACGCGCACGGTCAAGGAGTTCATGAAGGATCACTTCCAAAGGGTGGGGGAGGCCACGGCAAAAACCTTCGTCGAATATGCGAGAGTTGATCCCAAGAAGAACCCGAAGAAACTCGCCCCAGACGAAATCGTCAGACTTGCGAACGCCATGAAGCTGTTTGAAGGCTTCCTCCCGCCGCAGGCAGACTGCCTCTCCCCTATCGGGGAGGAACTCCTAGAGACGGGGGTCAGAAAGGAGATGAACCCAGAGTTCGTATCGGTCGAACAGCGGCCCCCTGCGGCATACTCAGGTTTCCCCTTCATCGTCGAGGTTGGGATAGGCTACGGGGGAGACATACCGGTATCGAACAAAATCACCCTCTACCGCTTCGCCAACAAGATCCCACTGCTATTTGACGAGGCAAGCGACGTTTCATGGAAGGTGGTGAACACTCTCATCGACTGGCGGCGGTACAGAGTCCCGCCGGAGGCGCCTCTGGCGGTCTTTGTTCACCTATGCAGCACCAAGATCCCCTACAAGACCGTGGGGAAAGAGTTCATCGCCGACAGACCCGAAGTCGAGAGGGAGATCCTCAACGCCACGCGGGAGGTTGCACGGCGACTGTCACTCTTTCTCTCGAAACGGCAAACTCTAGAGAGACAGAAGAAGAGGTTGGACATCTTTGCGAAATACCTGCCGAAGATCGCCCAGTTTGCGACAAACCTCTCCGAGAAGGAGAAAGAACCGAACATAGAACCTCTCCTAGACAGTGTGATGAGGAATGAAGGATTCGAGTCCGATTAGGAAGAAGAAGCAGGTTCTCGAGAGCCTTAAGCTCCTAGGCGGCCAGCTCTACGACGAGATGAACAAGAAACAGTTCCCTTGGATCAAGATGCCGAGCAGGTCGATCGGCAACATACTCTACGATGAGGAATATCGACAGTACATTCTGGGAAACAAGGCGATGAAACGGAGTTCACGAAACATACGTCACATAAGACCTCTCACCCAGCTTGTCTGGGCGGCGTCGTTCATTAAAGAGCTGATCAAGCAGAACAAGACCAGCACTCTCCGGGACATCTTCTACTCCGCCCAAGCTTTCGAAATGAACTTCGTTGACCAGCCTGAAAGCGACAATATACTCACAGACCTAGAGACTGTGATCACTTATGCACGTGAGGACTTCAACGTTTTCCCAGAAGAGCGCAGTGCCATCTTCGGAGACCTTACCATCGCATACACCGTCCCCGGCTATGAGGGGAGAACTCTCAACCTCTCCAGCCACCCCGATGGCATGATGATCGGACCCGCGCTCACCAACGCCGAATTCAGGGAGTGCAAGGCCGACAAGGTGATCGTGATAGAGAAAGGAGCACTGTTTACACGATTTGTCGAAGAACGGGTACATAAACGGTTTAAGGCCCTCCTCGTCCAGACCACTGGCCAAGCGCCCCGCGCGACACGGGCGCTGATTAGAAGACTCAACAAAGAGCGGGATCTCCCGGTGATCATCCTCACAGATGGAGATCCCTGGGGGATGCACATCGCCATGGTGATAATTAGCGGCTCTGCCAACGCCGCACATCTAAGAGAGCTCAACTGCCCCGACGCGAAATGGGCAGGCGTGTGGGCTACAGACATCGTAGACTATGAGCTCCCCACAGATCCTCTTAACGACCTTGACATCAAACGGCTGTATGAGCTGAAGAAGGACCCGCGGTACGGCGACAAGCTGTGGAAACGTGAGATCGACACATTCCTCAAGATAAAGAAGAAGGCTGAGCAGGAAGCCTTCAGCAGATACGGGTTAACCTACATTGTTGATGAGTACCTTCCTGCGAAGCTTGAAGAGGTCGGCGTGAAATAGGCTCTTCCCAGCAGCCTCACCGCTGCGACTTGTGAGAGTAGACAGGTTTACAGGTCTGTCTCATCTCAGGAGAAGTAGACCGACGACTAGCGAGGTTTACGGGAACGCTACCGAGAAGCTTGGAGAAAACTTACTTCTTGGCAATGTAGTAGTACTCTCCCAGATCCTTCTGCCGCTTGTCGTGCCTGCTCTCAAGCTTATTGACCCTAGGTCTCCCGGTCGAAACGTCGCGGCGGAACGTAATCTGCATCTCTGAGAGGAAGTCGTTCATTCCCTCCCTCAACGTGGTGGGCGCCTTCGCTAGGCCGCATCTTCCGGGCTGCCCTGAGAATATCATCAGCGAGTCAGCGGTGAAATCTTGTGCGATAAGGTCGTGCTCTACGATGAACACGAATGATCGTCGCTGGTCAACCATGTTCCGTATGATCTTGGCCATCGCCAATCGTTCTTCCACATCGAGATAGGCGCTCGGCTCATCCATGAGATAGATTTCTGCGTCTTTGGAGAGGCAGGCGGCGATGGCGACGCGCTGGAGTTCCCCGCCGCTGAGCTCTCTGACATTGCGCTCTAGGAAATCGGTGAGGCCGAAGGGGTGAATGATCCCTGCCTGATAGGTTTCTTCTTGGAACTTCGAGCCGGCGATGTTCTTCAAGAGCTCTTGGACAGATCCATCATATTGGGAGGAGATGTACTGAGGTTTGTAGCTGACGGTGAGGCCCCTGGTGGGAGTGTAGCCTTCTATTGGCTCCTCTATCCCTGCCAGAAGCTTGATGAAGGTGGTCTTTCCGATGCCGTTTGGGCCGAGAAGGCCGACGATCTCGCCGCTGGTGATGCTTCCAGGCTCCACCTTTAACGTGAACCCACCGTATGACTGCGTCATCATATCCCACTCCAGCTTCTCCCCGGCTTTGAATTCCACGCGGGGGGGCTTTACGTGGAACTTGATCGGCTCAAGCCGGAACCGTAGGTTCTCATCAGGTATGTAGCCGTCCAAGTACTCGTTGATTCCTACGCGGACACCATGTACGTGGGACACAACGCCGTAGGCTCCAGGCTTCCCGTAGAAGAGGCAGACTTGGTCTGAGAGGTAGTCGAGCATCGCCAGGTCATGCTCGGCCAGCACGACCATCTTGTGCTCATGCGCCAGTGCGCGTATAACGCGTGCAACCTTCAACCTTTGGTGCACATCTAGGTGGCTTGATGGTTCATCGAAGATGTATACATCAGCCTCTCTGCTGGCGGCTGCGGCGACTGCTACCCGTTGGAGCTCACCGCCACTGAGCACGCTTGTCTTGCGATCAAGAACTTGGTCTAGCTCAAGCTTCCGCTTCAGCTCTTCCAGAACACCGCGTTCATCGACGCGCTCAAGAATCTCACCCACAGCACCGTCCACGTAGGAAGGAATTCGGTCGATGTACTGGGGCTTGGCCACAGCCCTCAGCTTTTTCTCACTAAGATTCTTGAAGTAGTTTTGGAGCGGGGAGCCCTTGTAGCACTCGACGATGTCACCCCATGAGATGTCGTCCGAATATCTTCCTAGGTTCGGTCTCAGCTCACCCGACAGTATTCTCAAAGCGGTAGTTTTGCCGATACCGTTTCTCCCGATCAAGCCTGTAACAAAGCCCACTTTGGGGATGGGCAGCCGGAAGAGCCGGAACGCGTTCACGCCAAACCTGTGGCTGCACTCAGACTTGAGCTCCTCGGGTAGGTTCACAATGGTGATGGCGTCGAAGGGACACTTCTTGATACAGATGCCGCACCCACTGCACAGGGCCTCTGAGATGATGATGGATTTATCCCCGGCGTTCAGCTTTATGGCGTCGACCCTGTTTCTCACCTGAGGGCAGTACTTGATGCAGGGAAGACCGCAGTCCTCTGGCCTGCAATGATCTTTATCTAGGACGGCTACGCGTACCATGAAAAAGCCACGCAAAGAAGTTCAGAAAACAGAAGAAGACGATTTCACAAGAAAGGGGGAAATCTACGCGAGAGAGCTACCATTCTTCTTCCTCGACGTCCTCGTCTCCCCA
>CAYSNV010000065.1:0-1164 GCA_964432545.1 uncultured Candidatus Bathyarchaeia archaeon
CACCAGTATCATTAGAGAAGAGTATACTTATATCTTTTTCTTCTATCGCCTAGAAAACGGAGCAACCTCTAGGGGATACTCTCATTTTCAACGCGGATCAACCGTTCCCCGGGAGCGCGCGCAGACCCCTGGGAGGGGTCAAACAGCGGCCTCCATCAGTTCAGTCTATGCCAAGGACTAGAAGAAATGTGCTACCCCTGTAATTGCTTGACGCGTTTGAAGCGCATGTAAGAGGTAAGCTCGCCACCTTCTCACGCGTCCATGATAGCTCTAATGAAAGGTCGGATTCGAGAAAGAGGTCAATTAATGGATCTTTCTACACAGTGATGTTCTCACTCTTGCAAATAATGAATCCAGATCGCCTTTAGCTTGAAGTGGTAACGCGTCGAAAGGATCTCCGACACGCTGATGGAGCCCCGTCTGGGAAAGAGGTCCAACCAACGAAGAAAACTCTCAATCTTCCTCCTCGATCATCTAAGGGACCAGAAAGACTATGAAGACAATGGCACCAAATCAGCATGTGCACTTGGAGTATTGAGGACAGACGACGAGCTTTCAGATAAGATGCGGGAATATTTCTTTTTCAAGAAGATAACCGATAGGGCTTTGAAGAAGTAAGAGAGAAAGCGAATAGATGATTCCTAATACCCCAGACGAAAAATGCTCTGCTTGTGGCCGCGCCTTTCCGAAGTCCGCGATGGTCAGGTGTACGACTGCGGGAAGCCCTACTTTTCATGAATATCAGGTAGCAGCACAAAGCGCGCGCTAGCGTTTTGCTGATCATTGGAAAATCTGACATATATTACTCTCATTGTTGGACATGCTAATATGATTCATGCTCTTTGCGTCTCATTCGTGACGAAAAAGTGACTAAGAAAGTACAGACATGATATATATGGAGGAAGTCTCCAATGTAGGACCACCATGCTTTCTAAAGGAAACCGTATGAAAAAGATAGTAGCGATCCCAGAGTACTGCATGGGTTGCGGCCTTTGTGAGGTTTACTGCATTGAAGCCCACTCCCCTTCCAGAGACCTCATCAAAGTCTATCTTAAGGAGAAGCCAAAGCCGGTCAGCCGTGTAAGGATGCAAGCCCGCAAACCTTTGTCGTTTGCTGTCCAATGCCGCCATTGTCATGAAGCCCCCTGTGTTGACGCCTGTTTA
>CAYSNV010000065.1:1264-6071 GCA_964432545.1 uncultured Candidatus Bathyarchaeia archaeon
GTTTGCTGTCCAATGCCGCCATTGTCATGAAGCCCCCTGTGTTGACGCCTGTTTAACAGGGGCTCTTGCCATTGATGTCGCTACTGGAGCTGTCACCCACGACTCTCAGAAATGCATCGGGTGCCTTACCTGCATCATGGTATGTTCCGCTGCAGCCTTAAAGATAGATCCTGGCCGAAAAGTGATCGCCAAATGCGACCTCTGTGGCCAGACGGAAACGCCCGTCTGCGTCGAAAAATGTCCCAACGGGGCCCTCATCTACGCGGAGGAGAAGCCATGAAGTTCGATCATGTGGTTATCGGCGGGTCGGCGGGGGCCGTCTCCGCTGTTGAAGCGATACGTAACTTAGACAAAAAAGCTGCAATTGTGGTAGTTCACGACGAGGCTGCTCTCGCCTACTCTCGACCCCTCATTTCGAAGCTCCTAACCGGAGAAAAGGATTTAGAGGGTATTATTTTTCGCTCTGGAGAATTCTGGAAGAAATACAACGTTCAACTGATTCATGACAAGGCCATCGAGATCGATGCCGACGATCGCACTCTCACCTTAGCGAGAGGAAGACGGATCGAATTTGGCGATCTGCTGTTAGCCGTCGGTGGTGAACCCATCACCCCTCGCATAGAAGGCTCAGAGGAGCAAGTCTACACCTTCACAACCATTGCAGATGTCGAGAGACTGTCTCCCCTTCTCCCACGATTTCACAGAGTCGTTGTGGTAGGGGGAGGTCTCATAGGGGTAAGCCTGTCAGAAGCCCTTTGCAAAATAGGCAAGAAAGTAACAGTGGTCGAGTTAAAGGATCGAATTCTATCCCAAGCGCTTGATGAACGAGCATCCTCCATCCTCGAGAGTAAGATGCAGCAGGCAGGAGTTGAATTACTCACGGGCAGGTCGATCGCATCTATGCACTGGCAAGGGGAACGGGTGTCGAAGATAGAACTCGACACCGGTGAAACCATGTCCTGCGATCTTGTGGTTACCGCAATCGGGGTTAGGCCCAACATTCGCCTCGCGGCCGAAGCTGGAGTTACGGTAAACCATGGCATCGTCGTCGATGACACAATGCAGACGAACTTTCCTGAAGTCTATGCCTGTGGCGACGCTGCTGAAATCTACGACTTTGTCCGAAAAGCTCATCGCCCTCTCGCCCTCTGGCCTGTCGCCCGTGGAAGCGGAAAAACCGCAGGCTCTAACATGGCTGGAGGAAACAACCGGTACGAGGGGTCCACCTCTATGAACGCCCTAGCGTACTTTGACACGCCGATTATTACGGTGGGAGAGACCGCTTTTGACGACCCCTACACAGTCATCAGCAAACAAGATCAGGAGAATAACGTCTATAAGAAGTTCGTCTTCAAAGACGACATTCTCGTCGGCTTCACGCTCGTCGGAGATGTCGAACAGGCAGGACTATTTCTTTACCTAATGAAAAACCACGTCAACGTGAGGCGCCTGAAGAATGAGTTCTGCTCTCCTGATTTCATGTTAACCAGTCTACCTAAGAGAGTGAGGATGGAAGTTTTAGCATGATAACGCAGCGACCCGAAGTCATAAGGCTTCAAGACCCTTACAACGAGGACAAAGTTCACGATGCGTGTGGATTATTCGGTATCATGAACACCTCAGGGTTAAGATTCTCCGCAGACAACGCTATTAAGGCGATGGTCAACATGCATGACCGAGGCAACGGGCTGGGAGCCGGCTTTGCCATCTACGGGCTCTATCCTGAGTATAAGGATGATTATGCCCTGCATGTTATGTACCTCGACGATGCGGCGGTGAAGGAAGGGGAGGATTTCATCGGTAGACATTTTGAAGTGAGATACGCTGAAGATGTTTCAGTGGATGATCGAATCGAAGTGGTCAATCCGCCCGTCCTGAAGCGGTATTTCGTCCAGCCGAAAGGCCCGATCGCCAGCCACCCTGATGAATTCGTAAGGAGCGCTGTGATCCGCATCAACACGATCGGAAGATCATTCGTCTTCTCAAGTGGAAAGAACATGGGAGTCTTCAAGGGGGTTGGATATCCAGAGGACCTCGCTGAATACTTCAAGCTGAGAGAGTATAAGGGGTACATGTGGATCTGTCATAGCCGTTTCCCAACAAACACGCCAGGCTGGTGGGGGGGCGCTCACCCGTTTAACATCCTCGACTGGAGTGTCATCCACAACGGCGAACTCTCATCATACGGCGCCAATAGACGTTACCTTGAAACATTCGGGTACAGGTGCACGATGCAGACCGATACCGAGGTGATGGCCTACGCCTTCGACCTACTAATGCGCCGCCAAGGGCTCAGCGTCGATCTGACCGCGAAGATCCTCGCCCCGCCATTGTGGTTGGAGATCGATGCGATGCACAAAGAGGAGGCACAAATCCATACCTCACTGAGACAAGTTTACGGCGGGCTCCTTATGAACGGCCCCTTCTCCGTGATCGTCGCCCACCATGGCCAGATGATCGGTCTTGCCGACAGGCTAAAATTGAGACCACTGTCGGCCGCTGTCAAAAGTGACTATGTTTACATTGCGTCTGAGGAGGCGGCGATTCAGACCGTCTGCCCGAACCCCGATAAGGCGTGGAGACCTCGGGGGGGCGAACCCATCACAGGAACATTGAAGGAATCACTGGTGGAGGTTCCAGCTTGAAAAGCTATCTGCTACCTGAATTCGTCGTAAGACGAGATCAGGATAAATGCATCAAATGTAAAGTGTGCATAAATCAATGCACCTATGATACCCACTTCTTTGACGAGGAAGATGACCTCGTTCAAAGCAGAGATGAAAACTGCGTTCACTGCCTCCGATGCGCCACCTTCTGCCCCACCCACGCGATCTCGATTATTCAAAACCCCATGCTCACCAGAGAAACGGGTCACTGGACGACTGAAATCTTGAACGGTGCCAAGAAACAGGCAGAATCAGGAGGTGTCCTGCTCGCAGGAATGGGATGTGATAAACCATACTACACCTACTGGGGGCGGCTTGTGCTAAATGCAAGCCAAGTAACAAACCCCTCCATTGATCCTCTAAGAGAGCCTATGGAGCTCATCACCTGGCTTGGCAAGAAGCCGAAGGCCCTCGATATTGCGACCACCTCGGGACGATATGTGCTAAGGACAGAGATTGCACATCAGCTTAGGCTGGAAACCCCCATCATGTTCTCCGCCATGTCCTACGGAGCCGTCAGCCTTAACGTTCACCTCGCATTAGCGAGGGCGGCCAGCATCACAGGAACCTACTTCAACACCGGCGAAGGAGGGCTTGACCGACGCCTCTACCCTTATGGCGATCACACCGTCGCCCAGGTAGCCTCAGGGAGGTTCGGCGTCCACCCCCGCTACCTTGGCGTAGCAGCAGCTCTTGAGATCAAGATTGGACAAGGCGCAAAACCAGGGATCGGCGGCCATCTACCTGGGGATAAGGTCTCCGACAGTATCGCTAGGACACGGATGATCCCCGAAGGCACCGATGCCCTCTCCCCCGCCCCACAACACGACATTTACTCGATCGAAGATCTTAGACAGCTCATCTACGCTCTCAAAGAAGCAACGGACTATGCAAAGCCTGTTTCCGTCAAGATCGCTGCAGTTCACAACTCCGCAGCCATCGCCAGTGGCATGGTACGCGCAGGCGCCGACATCATAGCCATCGATGGCATACGAGGAGCAACGGGAGCTGCACCCAAAATCATCAGGGATAACGTGGGGATACCCGTCGAACTTGCCCTCGCCTCCGTGGACCAACGCCTCAGAGATGAAGGGATAAGAAATGAGGCCTCCATAGTCGTTGCAGGAGGCATACGTAACAGCGGCGACGTAGTCAAAGCTATCGCGTTGGGCGCTGACGCGGCCTATATCGGAACCGCGGCCCTCATCGCCATGGGATGCACCGTCTGCCAGCGATGCTATACTGGAAAATGCCCTTGGGGTATCGCAACAACCGATCCCTGGATCTCCAAGAGAGTCAACCCTGATATAGCCAGCCAGCGGCTGGTTAACCTCCTCCAAGGGTGGAGCATGGAGATCAAAGAGATGATGGGCGGCATGGGGATCAACTCCATCGAGAGCTTAAGAGGGAACAGAGAGATGCTCCGAGGCGTAGGGTTAACCGAAAAGGAGCTCCAAGTTCTAGGCGTGAAACATGCGGGCGAGTGAAACTAAGACAGCCCAAGAGTCGATTTCACGTGCCATGGAAGAAGCCTTTGAAATCGATGCCAAAGGACTCGGCTACAGGGAATTAAATAAAACACTGAGAAGCTTAGACAGAAAGCACGTTGAGAACGTGAGAATCATCAACGCTGAAGGACAACGCTACATCGGAACACATCTATCCAACATAAGAAAGATAGAGATCTATGGCACCCCTGGCAACGATCTCGGTTGCTTCATGAGTGGACCCTCCATAACGGTTCATGGCAACGTTCAAGACGGCTGCGGAAACACCATGAGTAATGGAGCCATCATTGTTCACGGCTCAGCAGGAGACATACTAGGATACGCCATACGGGGAGGCAAAATATTCGTGAGGGGAGACGCAGGATACCGCACCGGCATCCACATGAAGGAGTATCGGAATTATAGACCTCTCATCGCGATCGGAGGCACAGCAGGGGACTTTCTGGGAGAATACATGGCGGGGGGTATCCTCATCGTGCTAGGTCTAGATCTTCCTCAGAATCAGCATAGGGCAAAATATGTTGGAGCCGGAATGCACGGAGGCGTCATGTACATCCACGGTGGAATACGGCACATGGGAAAGGAAGCGGAGATAAGAGAACTCGACTCCAGCGATCGACAAATCCTTGACCC
>CAYSNV010000066.1:0-6026 GCA_964432545.1 uncultured Candidatus Bathyarchaeia archaeon
GATAGGGGCGGTCGCTATCCTTGCAGGGTTGATAGGGCTTGGATTCGACATCAACTTGGGAGCCCTCCTCATAGCCGGGCTCGGAGCAGCTCTCCTGATAGCGGAGGCCTATACGCCCGGATTCGGGCTTTTGGGAGGAGCGGGCCTGTTCTGCCTGATACTGGGAGGCTTCCTAATCATTCCTTTCGCAGAATCCAAATGGCTGATCGCTCCTGAGTGGTACACCTATTTCACATTCATGACTCTAGGTGTGGCGCTAATACTTGGCGGCTTCACTCTCTTCATGGTGTATAAGATCCTCCAAGCCCGGAGGAGGAGACCGGTCATGGAGACTCTCATCGGCTCCGAGGTTGAGGCGGTGGATGAAATAGAAGAGGGCGGAGCCGGATTTGTGAGGTCTAAAGGAGAGTACTGGAAGGCCCGGGCTAGAGAGAAGATCCCCACTGGGTCAAAATGTCTAGTGGTAGATAAGGAAGGACCCATACTGATTGTAAAGCTAGGTAAGAAAGAATAACCGACACTCAGTAGATCGCAAAGTACTCCGGAGTCTGCAGGTCAACGCTGCCGACATTGAGATTGGCTGAGTTTTGTCAAACAGGCGCAGAATGCGTTAGCGCGCGATTGAAACTTAGTAGATCACTAGGTAACGTGTTGAAACCGCCATAATCGTGTTAGACGTGTTCAATATTATCAATTGTGTTAGAAGCACGCGCTACGGGCGCACACCATAACAAATAATGGTTCAATTTCTGCCGCCCGCAGCAAGGAATACGTCGTCGCGCACCAAAATATACACACAATAGTGAACGCACACGCTTCGCTTCCAGGGCGAAAATTTAAAAAGATTATTAGAATAGTAATTAGGTGAGACACGGTGGGTTATAGATGGTTTCTCTTGCATTAAGAACAGCCGCGACGGTCATAGTGAGCGTGCTTTGGTTTGCAATCATTATATTGTATCTCGCCTTCTATGCGGCAGGCCTGAACGTCTGGCAGAAGGTAGCAGTCTTCCTTGCTTCCGCTGCAATAATGGGAGGCATAGTTGCAGTCTTATGGATATTGGGTAGTTAAGCCCCTATGAAAAGCGAGTTCTCCAAGCCCTGAGAAACTCAGTGTCACGTCCTTCTTTCTAGGAGATATTGTGTGTGCGCGCACTAGGGGATACACACACAGCGCGCGTGCACTAGTTGCTCCGAAGATCTACTGATGGCTGAGCGCACTAATAATTAATTCTCCCCTCTTTCTATTTGGAACGATTTGAAGCATCCCCTGAAACATGTTTACATGGGCATTCCTTACATCTATCTCATCCCCGACAGAGACCGAATCTATTTGCTCGTTCCAAAGCGGTAACCTAATGGAGCCTGAAAGGTCAGTTACCGTGGCAACACAAAGATTTACAGAGTTGCCGTTGTATCGAGAATGCCTTAGCATTATCTCCGACTTTTCAGTGACCTTGACTCTCAAATTCACATTCTTCATCCCGTTCTGCAGCTCACTAATAGATGATGGCGTAGAATACAGCTTTCTAAAGGGTTGGGCGCAATCAACCAGTGCAGAATAGAGGCGCTCAGTCTTAGCGGGGTTTTCCCAGAGCACACTTTTCATGCTCATCTGGGCGACTATTTCCGTTTCTCTCGAAAAGAGAAAAACCGCATGATCGTTAGCTCTCTCACGTAACACAATCTTTAGAGGGCCACAGGTACTAGTGTTCTTCTTCTCTGCCTCAAAAAAACTATTCAAAAGCTCACAAGGGTCAACACTATGTTTAATTGAAAGATAAATAAGATATTCTAGCCTTTCAGCATCCCATGATCGCGAACCCCGACGATCAAACGACCGTTTCCATGATCCCCGCAATTTTTATTCCTCGCTTCACTGGCGTATCTGATACGCGCGCGCACGCTTCTAGCGCCAAGGCGATTTTGGTTTGGCTGAACTGGTCGTCAGTACTTCTCCGCGTGACGATACAGTTGCAGCAAATTCCTCTCTTACGCCTGCCTCCGTAAGATAAGTTCCTTTAACCTTCCAAGCACCCTTGTCATCTGGACCCTCGACCCTTTGCTCCATGATCAAAGAAGTAATCTTCCCGTGGAAAGTCCTAGTGCCAAGGAAGTACTTTCTTACCAGACTTTTTGCATCCTCAGCGTTCCCTATTCGCATCTTCGACCTAGCCAATCAGCTCAGTAAGTTAAGAGATAACGATCAGAGCTTTTTGCCTTGAGTTCATAGTTGATTGCCCATTTCAGCCATTGCTACGGAGCGCGCGTTCTGTCCTTGCTATCGAAATATATCTTCTTCGCTGTCTTCCTGCGCAGGCCGCAATGGAACCTAACGGACGACTTGCATTTTCTACAGTTTCTTACAATGTTAGCCCTTAGAATACACATTTGCATCCCCTACTATACTGTGGCGCGTGGCTTATACACTCTCCGGTCATAAAACAATCCTCTGGCTCCCGCGTATTCAAGTCCTAAGTTTCAATCTATTTGCGACTTTTTCGTGCACATTAAATGGCATCTTATCTAATGCATTTCTTCGTAAATGGTGGAGAGTACTTTTGTTAATGCCCAATTCTTTCGCCTGTTTTTGTGTCAGTTCAAGAATTTGTCTGCGAATCTCAACGTTATCGCTTCTCTTCAGAATAGGAGATGGTTTGACAAAATCTAGAGCCTGATCTTCCTAAGAGAAATCGAGCTAATTCTTGCGTTTTATTCAGAATAACAGTACCCCATTTCCATTTCTTGTCTTTATAGTTAATACCAGAATTGAACGTATGCGCGCGCGGGTTCTACGAAGACACCCTCCATCGCCACACGTGCTTTTACGATGTCCAGTACTATGCTCGTTGAACAGGATGACAGGGAGGCCGTATATTAGGGCGCGAACGAGAGGAGAGACCTTTTCAGGTTTGCCGCTTTGACGCGGTTTCCAACGTGAGGCTAGTCGACGCGCGTCCTAAACTTCAGTGAGAAGTCGTTTTCTCTCCACTGGAAGACCGGTACCCTCCGGTGCACCTTTCTGAACCTCTCGCTCAATGAGTGGATTATTATGGGCAGCGCGATCGTCGCGTCGGCGTGGCAGACAGCTTTGTCCGCTTCCGCGTTGATCTTGCCCCAGCTCTGTCCTTCCTCAAGCGTGCATCCGCTCAGGCCTCCCCACATGGGCATGTCGGTGGTGATCTGGATCGCGAGTCTATGACTCCTCTCATGCCGGGTTTGGTAGCTGGCGATGACCGCTGTCTGCTGGATGAAGTTCTTGGGAACCCCGCCGCCGATGTAGATGACGCTGCTGCTTTTCGCCTTCTCTGTGATGTGCGAACTTTCATCCACGTCTTTCAGGGCATTGATGATTATGTTCCTCTTCTCCCTCCTGTTTGCGAACATGATGCTGAAGCCCAGGCTGCTATCATTCAAGGCCGGGCAAAAGATAGGTACCCCGTGACGGTAGGCGGCTGCCAGTATGGACTCCCGGCGCCTCGGTTTTTCGTAGAGGGTCTGTCCTAATAGGTGGAGGACTTCACGGGAAGAGTACGGATAACCGTCTTTCAGTATTGGGCAGAATTTCTTTTCGATCCAGAGGTCCAGCTTGTAGAACTTATCCTCGTCAGCAAAAACGTCGTAGATGCGGTCGACTCGACATTTCCTAAGCGCGATGTCGTCTGCCAGATACGTTCCTATGAAATGCCTCTTCCCCATCGCTTCATACAGGTCATGGTACATGTTCGCACCGGTCGTAACGATGACATCGACCATCCTCCTCTTGATCAGGTAGACGATAATCTTCCTCATGCCAGCGGGGACCATAGCGCCCGCCAAGCCAAGCCAGATGACGGTCTGTTTCTCTTCAAGCATCCCGCTCCAGACTTCCACAGCCTCCGCCAGTTTTCTCCCTTGAAACGCTGTAGAGAGCATCTCTTCGACGAGTACGCTGATCTTCTTGTCCGGCCTGACCTCGATGGGCTCTGTCGGCTCCTTGAGGATCTCCTTCTTCACCGTTCACCACATCCATCTAGAATTAGGAAGTATTCATTAAAAAAGAATTGCCTTTCATGCAATTCTCTTCTAAACCCAAGGATTTCTTCAACGTACCGACTCGGCACATTGAGAAGTGCAAGCTACTTCGGCGACCTCTCAGAAGCCGTATCCTGTTGTCAGGGAAGTCAGCTCATCCGCATCTCAGATCCGACGTGATAGTACTCACCCTCACCCAACTTCACCCAATGCCGTTCTCTCCTGTGTCTGATTTTCGTCTCCAAAAAGACAGTTATCTGCAACGCGCTGTCAAAAGTCAAAAAGAGAAGCAAGTACGGCAGGAGTTTGGCTTTTCCAGCCTTGACCAGACCATACGTGAGAGCGAGGCAAGTTATCACAAAAGGAGCGATAAAGACAGATATGTTAGGCGACGGTCCCCCAAACATCGCCTCGTAGACAGATGCGAACATGAAGTAAAGGAAAGAGAGAAACGCGGTGGCCTGCATCGAGTACGGGAGCGCGCCTAGAACCCTGCCAACCTTGTTCTTGCCTTTGACTACTTTCTTGACAGAAGGCTGGTACCATCTTCTCCGCTGGCGCACATACTCGGCAACTTTCTCAACCTCCTCTTGCCAGACGTTAGCGTCGGCCGGAGCGATCTTCCAGCCCTTGTTGTAGAGCCTGAAGGTCATCTCGTAATCCTCCACGAGGCTCCTTCCATGACTTCTCCCCACACTCTCCCACGCCGTTTTTCTCAACGCGTAGTTGGCTCCGCATATGGGATGAAAATCGCTGATTCTCACCTTCCCGCTCTTCCCGAGGACGCAGACATTGTACCACCACTCGTCCTCTATCGCGCGGAGCTTCGTGAACAGGTTCCGGTAGTAGTTACCGCAGTGTGTTACCCCTGAGACCGCTCCGACCGTCGAGTCTTTGAAGGGTTGAACTATCTTTTTCAGCCAGTCTTTCTCGCAGACACCGTCGGGGTCTGTCAGGGCGATGATCTCTCCGCAGGCGACTTCCCCTATCGCCTGGTCTAGGACGGGGGCTTTCCTGTCATGCGGTTTCGCTGACCTGAAGTATTTGATCAATCCTTGCTCCTCATATCCGAGGCAGATCTCTCGGGTTTCATCGGTTGAGTCATTATCGTAGATGATCACCTCAAATCTGTCGCGAGGGTAGTCCTGGTCCAGGAAGTTCTTGATCTTTCTTTCGATGACGTTTCCGGACTGCCAGGCGTAGGCCATCACGCTCACGCGAGGAAAGAAGTCGTAAACCGGTTTCGGCTTTCGTACGTTCCACGCAACTACCGCATAGAAGATCGCCCCAGACAACAGAATGAGCCAGATGGCCCACGCCACGACGGCGAGGATGTCAGACAGCGCACACATATAACCATACGTCCTGAAGGTTTTGCCGCTTTGCAGCAATCATCAGCCGCTTGGATGCGCTAGAAAAAACGTTTCAGTTGCCCTGTTAGGTCTTCGGGGATCGCCTCTATGATAGGCTCGTGATGAAGCTTCTCCATGAATCCGTCGTCGTTAGTGTAGAAGGGGGCCGGATCTGGCCTCGATATCATTCTGAGATTCAAGAGGTAGAAGTCGCTTGAATCGTTGTCCGATGGGCCCGAGAATGTTGCCATGTTGAAGCTCTTCACTCCTATCGAGTGGTAGCCCTTCAGTATTCGAGAGATTCCCCTGCAGAGGTCGTTCAGCTCTTGTTCGCCTGTTTGGGCTAGGGCAGATATATCGGAGAATACAGCTGCAACCTCTCTGTTGCCTTGTGGAGCAAAGGCTGCAAGCCAGCTTACTATGCCGCTTGTTCCGATCAGTCTCTCCCCTATGTCCTTCTCCGTTTCTACAAGGTCTCGCCAATAGTTCCTTCCATAATGGTCGTAGTATGATTTACTTGATTGCAAGAGGTGCTGCAGGCTTTGAGATGCCTCAGGTTCGGCTATTACCTGGAGATGTGGGTGAACGATGCTCGCACCGCCGGAAGGCAAGTAGTTCCAATCGATGTGCCAATACCTCACCTCTGGATGCCCCTCCTGGA
>CAYSNV010000067.1:0-5974 GCA_964432545.1 uncultured Candidatus Bathyarchaeia archaeon
AAGTCCTCTGCAGGGTCGTTGCATGGAACATACTCGCGCTCGCATACCATAGCTATGCCTAGAGAAACAGCTAACCCTCGACAACTCGCCAGTAGCGCACGCTATCGATGAGAAGGCCCCAAAAGCTACCTCAACAGAGAACAGTACAGCCCTCCAACAATTGACGAGGCATTCAAACTACCCGCATAAGACACATCGAACTCAAAGACTGAATTTCAGGGCAACCTCATAAAGGACACAACGTTTAAATACTGACGCAATTTTTGTGTCACCGCCTGGGCGAGAAAATCACGTTACCAGACCCCTCCTTGTCAACGGCTGAAACGCGCAAGATGGCGACCACTGGTCACCGCGGTGGGAGAGGCCTGAGACCAGACTCCCCGTTGAACAGAAGCGGGAGCGCCGGCCGTGAAGGATCACTAGGGGAGGGGGGTCTGTCCGCACCTCTAAGGTTTATGCGCACACTGTTGAACTACGAGGTGATCACGCCATCCTGCAGACTCAATAGCAGGTGGGGTGGTTCATGCTATCTCTTCCCGTAGTTTAGGGGCTTCACGAGTGTGATCTCGTCAACACGCTTTAGCTCGTCGTCGTTTAAGATCATTACCTGAGATTCGGATTCAAGGCATGTGGATACGTGAACCGCGTCGCAGCCGCTTAGCCCGTGTTGTGAGGCCAGGTTTGAGGCTGAGAGGAGTACCTCTTGGCTTATCTCGACAAATGTTAAGGGTAGGGAGTATAGGGTGTTTACGGCGAGGCCGGCTTTTGAGGGGTCGTGCTCGACGGCTACGCTTATGACTTCTACCGGGACAAGGGTTGAGACTACTCCCTTGAGGGAGCCGGCTTGTAGATCGTCGATTATCGTTTTGCAGGCCTTTCCGTACGTGTGGTGGGCGAACATCGAGTAGATGAAGATGTTGCTGTCTACGTAGGCCTTCAACTCGCCCTCTCCAATCGCTCTTTACGTAGTCTCTTGGCCTCATCCACCGCGTCTCTGCGCGACGGTATAAGGCCGTAGAGTGTTTCTGAAGGGTTTTGGACCCTCCGAGGCGGTGTTACAAGGATGACGCCGGATTCATACCTCCAGCTTAACATGTCTCCAACACCTATCCGGGCTAGTTCTCTAACCTTCTTCGGGATTACCGTCTGGATTGCGCTGGAAGACTACCAATGTGGGTGAGTTCGCCAAAGGACTCGTGGGGAGTCTCGAGAAGAGGATTGCGGTCTTAGGGTTAGCGTTCAAATCTGGGCACGCTGCGAGGAAGGGTGCGCCAGCTTCAACAGCTAGAAGCGAGTATGAAGCGTCGTAGGCCACAAAGGTTCGACTCGCTTATTCGAGTTTGCTGGACTGCACCCACAGTTTTCCTGAGGAAAGCTTTATATGGATTTGTTAATTATTAACAAATATGGGCGATGCAAAGCATCATGCAGGCATAGCTGAAGAAAACTTGAAGGGCGCTCAAGGAGAATTGGAGAATCGAAGATTCTCAAATGTAGGGCTCCTGTCCCTGAGGGCTTTGGAGCAAATGATAGAAGCATGCGCCTCCAAGGAAGGTTTACATTTTCATGAAAACCGGAAGGTTGCTCACAAAAACCGTCGTGATTGGCTGGAAACACGCCATCCGGACTTGCTGAGCATGTGGGATCAGCTTTGGGGCATCTACGGCATCTTGGGATACGGGGGATTAAACGGTGAAAGAGCTAAGCAGGCGCTGCGCATCCTAGAGAAGTGCCTGAGCGAATTAAGCAGCAGGGAGAGTGTTGCAGTCGGCGGTTTATGACGAAATAAAGGCTACAGCCGCAAGAATAAAGGAAACAGACGGCGTAGTTGGCGTGGTTCTCTATGGAAGCTACGCAAGAGGCGATTACGATGAAGGAAGCGATATCGACCTGCTTGTTGTCTTCAAGAACAAAGAGAAGATGGGTAAAGGACTTATGAACATATACCAGATAACAGCGGAAAGCAACCAATTCTTTCAAGCTGCAGCCTTAACGCTGGATGAACTTAAAGAATCACCTCTTCGAAGGTCAGCGTTGCGGGATGGAAAAATCTACTATGCAAATAGTGAAGTTGAGAAACTGTCAACCAAGATACATAAACCCTATGCCCTTGTGACATACAGCACTGCAAACCTGAACAGAAAGGAAAAGGTATTTTTCGTTCAAAAGCTTGAAGGGCGGGGCAAAGGCAAGTATAGGTATGACGGACTTGTGCAAAGGTTGGGTGGATACAAAGTTGGAAGGGGCGTAGCAATGATTCCTGTTGAAAACTCGAAAGTTTTTATGGAGCATCTGGAGGAAAAAGGAGTTAAATACGTGATTAGATACGTTTGGGCCTAAAGCGTCAACATCTCTTTCATAGTTACGCGCGCGTACAGATCCGGTCGGGTATTCTTACCATGCGACACGCTGAGCCATATTGCGTCTATCTTACCTCCTTTTAACGGGGGGCGTCTGATTTGGCTCACATGTGCAGGTTGAGTCTAGGCCCCGCACGTCTTTCTTTGCACATAACTGGCTCCCTCGATTCCCCCGGTGTGGCCGGGCATCAGGTTAAAATACTGGTTTACCAGTAAACTTCTAGCGGCGTGCTTTATGACCAAGATAAGCATCTACCTCGACGATGAGGTGTGGGCCAAGTTTCGCGAGCAGGTTTTCAAGAAATATGGAAACCTGAGAAGACTAAGTAGCGAGGTTGAGAACGTTCTCCGCTCAACTCTCATCGATGAACTGGTAGTCCACGAGTTTGAGAAGATGGGTGCCAAGGCCCCTGAAATGGTCTGGGCACAAGAAGTGGGAGAAAAAAGGCCTACGCTCAAAGGGCCCTCCTCTGAGGCGCTCGTAAGAGAAATGAGAGAAAAGAGAGTTGAGAAAGCTCTATCTGGACAGTAGCACGATCGCGAAACGATACGTCGCTGAGCCCGGCACCGCCACAACAGACTTGCTCTACGAACAAGCCGAAAGGGGAGGACTCCTCCTCGCCTTCTCTATCTGGAATGTGGGCGAGGTCTTGTCCGTCTTTGATAGGAGGCGTAGACAGGGATGGCTGGCTGAGGGCGAGTTCTCTGAAGCTCTGAGGATGTTCGCGGGCGAGACATCAAAGCTCCTCCGCTTAAAGGCGCTTGAAATAATCCCGATGCTCACACCAGTTCTCACCGGATCGTGGGGGGTCATTCTGAACCGTCATGTTGACGGGGCTGACGCGGTGCAGATTACCTCCTGTCTTCACGCGAAAAGTGACGCCCTGCTCAGCGCTGACGAGGAGCTCATCCGTACGAGTAGAGAACTCGGTTTGACCGCGTTCGACGTAACTTCCGAAGAGGATGAGCTAGCACGCTTTCTCAAGGGGCCATGACGCAGAAAGCGGGGACCCATGTGAGCCTTCTTCCCACCAAAGGCGCCGTTGAAAGCACTCTTCGAATCTTCGGCACGTAGCGACATCTCTTGGAGCGCTTCTAGAATACGCTAGTTTACAGGCCTTGCCCTACGTCACACAGCGGGGCACACTGTGGCGCATTGTCCTAAACGATCCCGCCACAGAGAAGAGAGCTTGGCAGATATTTATGCGCTGCCAAGACAAGGAGTTCAGCTTCACGGACTGCACCAGCTTCGCGGCAATGGAGAGGGAATCAACCCGCACCGCGTGGACCTTCAACACGCACTTCCGAGAGCATGGTTTCGAGATGGCGCCTTAGCCGCTATTCCTTGACAGTCTCAACAGCTTGCACACCCGCCGGACTCACACCGTTTCCAGCAACTCCTTCGCTGCCGACCGAACCGCCTCTGCGCTGGAATACCGCGGCGTCCATCCGGCCGCACGGAGCTTGTCGATGGAGAGCTGCATCAGCTTCACGTCGCCACGCCACCCGCGCCCCCCATCTACGCCACCAGAGAACGAGAATGCGACTTTCCGCAGCCCCATCACGTCGCAGACGATCCTCGCTATCTCCGATACGGTAACCTGGTCGGCAGAGCCTACATTGAACGTGTCGAAGGTCTTCTCGCTCTCGACGAAAACCCTTGCGGTGGCGTGAACCGCGTCAACGCAGTCGCGGACGTGAAGGTAGGATTTCTTCTGCGAACCGTCGCCAAGGATCTTGAGTCTCCGAGGGTTGGCTCTCAGCTTTCCGATGAAGTCGACGACGACGCCGTGCTGGGATCTGGGTCCGACGATATTTGCTAGGCGTAGGATAAGTCCCCTCAACCCGAACGTGTGGCTGTACGCGCTGATGAGGGCTTCGCAGCCCAGCTTCGAGGCCCCATACGTTGATATCGGGGTCAGAGGCCCATACCCCTCAGGCGTCGGAACTGCCGCCGCGTCGCCGTAGACGGTGGAGGTTGAGGCGAAGACGATCGTCTTCGCCGTCTCGCTCTTCCTCATCCCTTCTAGAAGTGTGAAAGTGGCGGACAGGTTCTCGTCGAAGTGGAGGGAGGGGTCCGTCTCCCCTACCTTGACCTCAGGGTTCGCCGCGAAGTGGAAGACCAGCCCGACCTCGTTAAGGGTCTTCTCGACAGCCTCTCTGTTCTTCAAGTCTTCCCTGATGAACGTGAGCTTGGGGTTGTGGAGCCATCGTCCCAGATTCTCCAGCCGCCCATTGCTCAGGTTGTCCACGACGAGAACGTGACGTCCTTGGCTCAGCAGGCTGTCGACCAAGTGGCTGCCGATGAACCCCGCCCCACCGGTGACGAGAACCCTCTGCAGAGACTCGGCCTTCAACCCGTTCCGCCTTCTTTTGTCCACGATCTATTGAAAGGCGTTCGGAGGGGTATATTAAGGATCGCACGCGGTTATGGCACCCGCACGCCTTAACCTCCTAGAGCGCGTCTGCCATGCGTTGAATCGAGAATTCCGGTTTCAGGTCTCTGACGACTCGTGCGAAGTCTTTCTCCTTCGAAAGGACATGGATGTCGCCGTCTTCTGTGACGAGGGCGTCGCACTCATGCAGTGCGGAGGAGACGATGAGGCAGTCTATGAAGTCGCTGAGAAGGCCTCTGAGGTCGAAGGCGGTAAGCAGGATCTTCGTCTCGTAGGGTGTGATAGTTGTGACATTCTCATCGTAGGTTACCGCTCGGATCCCCTTGGCTACCCTTTCAGCCAGCAGAAGGCCCGATGCGACGTACTTCGCCCCTTTTGCAGAGAGTTCAAAAAGGCTTATCTCGCTTATTGAGATCTGGCAGCCCTTCTGCATTAGCCTGAGGGGGGCATCTTCAGGGAGGTTCTTTACGGAGATGCCTACTGCCGGGAGCAGGTAGGTCGTGTCGAGAAGAACCTTCACGATTCTAATCTCCGGGAGAGCTCTTTTCTGAACTGGTGGAATTCGTCTAGAGTCACTTCGACCTGCGTCTTCTCCTTCAAGACCTCTTGGAGCCTTGGAACGGGCTCAACGATAAGTCTGCCCGCCTCAATCTTGTACAGGACTCTAGCATGGGCTTTGAGGCCCAACCTCTCCCGCATCTCTTTCGGAGGGAAAAGCTCTCCTTTCGAACCTACTCGATTTTCCGTCATCTATCGAATCAGCCGAACAGATCTTATGCTTTCGGAAATAATAAGTTTTTCGCGCAAGCTCTAAGAGTACAGATAGAAGCGCTGAACTCTCTGATGCCGCCTGCCCTCATGGCCTCGACGACTCCCAAGCCCATACAGCACACGGTTCTACGGCAGTGTGGGCGGCAAGTATCGCTCTACCGCATGATTCTCCTCTCAGAACGGTTAGACAGGTGGAGATGGTTCAGAGTGCGTGCCTTTGGCGAGCTCTTCCAAATCAGCCCGAGTTGTTCTCAGGAAATATCCCATTCGTCTCCAATGCTGTTGAGGGAGAATACCAGGTTAATGCTCTTACATTTGTCAATGATCTTCATGTCAGCTGTAATGAGGTTCGTCGCCAAGGTTTCAGCGAGGACGATGTAGATGGCGTCGTAGAGCGAGAGCTCAAGCATTCTAGCTTTGGCAGCAGCTTCGGTGATCATGGTCGAC
>CAYSNV010000068.1:0-5968 GCA_964432545.1 uncultured Candidatus Bathyarchaeia archaeon
TAATAGAAGTGGTCAAGGGGTCTTAAGATGGTCACCTGCACTGTATGCGGACGCGCGAGTCACGACAGCGTGCGATTCTGTTACCACTGCGGCAGGCAGCTGGTAAAACCGATAAGCGGCGGCTCCCTCTACACCAAACCCGTCCCCACCGTCACGATGATCTCTCCATTTACATCCGGAGGCCCCCCCATGGCCCGGGTCACTCCTCAGGGCATGTGCAAATACCATCCTGACCTTCCCGCGTTCTACATATGCACCCGCTGCGGAAAACCCATCTGCCGCGACTGCTCCAAGTACTATCTCGACCTGGTCATATGCCCCCAGTGCTTCGTCCACGTCGTCCCTCATCAGGCTCCAGTCTACCCGCGCTTCGGAGTCTACTGATCGCCTCTTTCAACTCTTCTTTTGAAATCCCCAGATCGGACGCAGCCTGGGACAGCGAGATAGTCCCGCCTCTTTCCATGACATACCGGTAGACCCTCTCGTCAGCAGCCTCCTCCACCGGAGGCTTCTGCTCCTGAGACGCCCCACATATATCGCAAAACTTCGATGCCTCGGGCATCTCCGTACCGCAGGAGAGGCATCTCTTCGAGAGAACGACCGGGGGAGGCTTAATCTGAACCTGCGCAGCCGGGATCTCCTCCCTCCTCGGTGCGAGGCCGCCGAGGCGCTGGAACAGGTGGGAGACCTTCTTCGTCTTCAGTTCCACAACTGCAAAAGCGGTGAGAAGAGCAACCGAGATCATGGCAACGATCAGCACAATGACCGTCTGATCCAGAACGGTGACGGAGGCGACCGCCTCAGCCTTCTCATACGTCTCATCTCCAGCGTAGAGGACTCTGACTTGGAACGCTCCTGAGGACCTTCCTACGAATTCACCCTTTGCGACTCCGCTCTGATCTGTGACAAGGATCCTCTCATCACCTTCTCGCCCCCCCGCGACGGCGAGCGTGATCTCCGCGTTGGGGATAGGCCTGTTCTTCTCATCCCTCAGCTCGAAGGTCCCGACGAAAGACGATCCTTTGAAAACTGATGAGGGGAGGAGGCTTTTGATCGAGGCCTTCAAGCCTGGAATGACAACTTTGGCGGAGGCGTTTGCGCCGATGTAGACGCCGCTCCCTCCGTACCTAGCCTGGATCTCGTGCTCTCCCTTCCGCCTTACATCTAGCTTCGCCCTCGCGACTCCTTGCGCGTCTGAAGACGCCTCTAGAGCCTTCTCAGAGTCGACCCAGAACTCGATGTTCTGGCTGGATAGAGGCCTTCCATGACTGTCGACGAGGGCTGCAGCGACTTGGATCGGGGCGTCGACAGCTACCGCCCCCTCTACCGTAAGGTTCAATCTGGGCAGGGCTTTCAGCACGACAAGCTCAACCCTGCTGTCCGCCTCCCCGTAGACTTCTGACCCCTTGTAGGAGGCGGTCAGCTCGTATCTTCCCGCCTCGAAATCCACCCTAAATTTCGTCTCCACGTACCCAGACTCGTTGGTGACGCCTGACCACTCCCTTTCCTTAATCTTGAACGTGAGCGTCTCGCCTTGAAGGGGGCTGTTGTTCCCGTCCAGCAGCCGCGCCTTGACGGTCACCTCAGAGTTGTAGCTCACACGGTCGATCGACGAGAGGAGGAGATTTGTATTCATCTTGGTGATCGTTATTCTCTTGGAGAAAATCTCTGAATGTTTGACTTCCCTGAAATCGTAGTATGTGACCTCAAATCTCGCCTCTCGCGTTCCCGTCGTCGCCTGTTCGAGGCCAGAAACCTCGAAGGTTACCTCTCTCGTCTGGGTCGGGTCGACATCCTCTAGGTTGAGGCTCTTGGGTGAGAAGGATAACCCTGCTTCGTCGACGAGGCTGATCGAAGCCCCGTACATGACATCGTTGCCGCTGTTCTTGAACTCTACTTTTAGCGGCGTTGACGTCTTGAGACCGGCGGAGAACGTTGCCTCCGACTGAACCCAGTCGACCTGTAGCTTCACCACCTTAATGGTAAACCTGACACTGTCCTCTTTGACCGAAGTCTGATTGTACCACCACAGCTCTAATCCGACGGCATGGTCAGCAGGCCCCCTGAGCGCCGGAAGCTGGACGCTTCGGGTAACAGGGGTGTCGACGGCGCACTGCCACGTATGAGGGTACTCGTCGAAGACCAGCCGATCATCGACGTAGACGCGGAAGAAGAACTCGGCGGGGCCCGAAACAGGGGTGATCTCAAGGTTTCGCACGGTGAGGCTCAAGACCTCTGTCTCTCCGTCGTAGATCTTCTCATGGTGCTGGGGGTTTTCGATGATCGCTTTCTGCTCATCTGCAGTGACCTCCTTGGAGAGCACCGAGAGCGAAGACGATAGGGCCAGTGCTAGAAGCAAGACGTGCAGGAGGCGCTGGAACCTTCTCATCCTATCGCCTTACGGGGCGTGGTCAGGGCGGGACGTCCTGTCACCACTACCCGCCGGAAATGAAATAAACGTTTTTGGCATAAACCCCTCTATTTCCCTCTGATCGTGACAGTCGCTTGCTCCGTTCACTTTTACTCTACTCTTTCCCTTTTTATACCGCGCGTCGTTAACGCCTTGTAAAATGCACGGTGAAATGTAAGGTGCTGACTGGGGAGACGAAAATCCTGGTCCCAAGCAAGAAGAGCCGTACAGGGGTGCTGTACATCCCCGCAGACCTCGTGAAAGACTCCTCATTTCCCTTCGAGCCCAATGAAGAGGTCAGGATCAAGATCTCAGGAGATGCGCTGGTCATTGAGAAGAAGAAGTCAAGGCAGTAGGGGCAGGCGGGGCAGCCACAAGCTTCGATTCTCAGGGATGCTCGAGCTGAGAACCGACTCTCGGACGGTGGGTGACTGCAGGCGGTTCCTCACGTTCGTAGATGCAGATCTCGAGAAGAGGAGAAAGGTCGAGGGGTACTACGTCCTCCGCGGAGGTGCTGTCCTCCCAGCATACTCGACGCGGCTGAACAGCAAGGAGGTGGAGATGGCGTTCCGCTTCAAGAACACCAGAACCGACTTCCTGGACAGGCTTGTGGACGCGGTCATGCGAAACCGAGGCGCCTGTAAGCTGAACTTCGCGCTGAGGTCTGACCGAATCGACTTCGAATCCCTGAAGGGGAAGCTGAATCTCGACAATGCGGCGCACGATTCGCAGAATTTCGGGGGCACGGTGAAAGATGTTCCCGGCCCGCTTCGGGTCTCGGCGTACCCCAAGATCCAGCTTCTCACATTCGTCAGCGAATTCGGTCGGGACGGCGTCAAACCGAGCGTCATCGTCGACAAGCTCTTGGAGGGGTCTGATTTATGACCGACCTTGAGGAGTACAAGAGAAACTACACGTTTGGGATGGATTACGGGACAAGCCATTTCAAGTTCGGGCCGATCTCCTCGGGAGAGACGCCTGAGATCGTCGAGAACAGAGGATACTTCCCAGATAAGGACTCGATCATGTTCAAGACGTTTGAGGTTCCCAATGAGATCATCGTGGGGAAGGAGATCCCTCTCTACCTCCAGTCGAGTGAAGACCTCTCCTCACGCCTCATCTATCCGATGAAGAACGGCCTGATCGAAAAGAACGACGTGAAAGCCTGGAACGTGGTGAGGGAGATCTCCCGATACGGGGTGACCACCTTCAAACCTGCCAACGGAGACTTTCACGGATACTACCTCGTCGCCTCACTCTCCTCGATATCACCCAAGTACATGTACGAGAAGCTGTTCCAGATCTACGACGAGATCTCCAAAGACGACGGTCTCATCAAGGCGGTGACAATCATCCCGCAACCGCTCGCCGTCGCCATCGCCCACAAAGCCACAACCTGCGTCGTCGTCGAGTCGGGCCACGGCAACACTCAAGTCTGCCCGATATCGCGATACCCCATCCGCAACGCCATCGTCGTCATCAACCGCGGAGGTGGTGACGCGAGCGCGCTGACAGGTGAGATTCTGAAAGATGCGGGGTACGGAGATCTCGCCCAAGAAGAGTCCTTTGTCAGGAAAGTGAAGGAGCAGATAGGGCTCATCCCCGTCGATCTGGAGAGCGCGATCAATGAAGCCAAGAAGAATCCGAGGAGATTCAAAGTGAAGTTCAAGATCCCCCGGACACGAATCGTCGTCGACTTGGAACAGGAAGCGTGGACACGCTTTCTCATCGGCGAATACGTCTTTGACCCCTCCCATGAGATCTTCAACAGCTACTTCATTCGCGGAATGCCCCGGCCAAAAGATACGAAGATCGGCGACGCCGTCTTCAAGGGTATGATCGATTTCGGCCAGGCGGTAGTGGAGTCAGTGGAGCGCTGCCCGGTCGAGCTGCAACCCCACCTCTACAGGCAGGTGCTCCTCTCTGGGGGGAACTTCAGCTGGGGTGCACCTGAAGAACTCCCCGGAGTTGTCGCCGACGCCTCCACTAAGATCCGCCTTCTGCTGAAAAAGCACGGCATTACCAACGTGAAGGCGACGATGACCCGTGAGCCGCAGTACTCCGTCTGGCGCGGCTGCGTCATCTATGGATACGCGGTCCCCGAAGACTACGATTGGAACTGGGAAAGAATGGAAGGCTGGAACAAGCTTCATGCTTGAGGGTCAGATCCTGGAAAGGCTGAAGACGTTCTTCTTCCAGAAAGGGTTTGCGGAGTCGCCAGAGCAAGAGCGGCGAGAAGACATCCTCATCCTCAAGAACGGTCTCGAACGTGCCGCAGTCTACATCTTTGAAACAGGCCGCATGGAGGACAGGAACACCTTCCTCACCGCCATCGTCAGCGCCTCGAAGACCCTGGGTCAATACAGTCAGACCTACCTTGCCGTACCGAAGATCTACGCCGCCTTCATAGATGCGAGAACCGTCGAGGAACACGGCTTCGGCCTGCTTACATACAATGAGCGCACCGTTGAGGAAGTGCTTCCCCCCAGACACTTCGACACACCTGCCAGCGAGAAGGTCAACGTACCCCTCAACCCGGAGATCCTAGAAGAACTTAGGAGGATGAAGTCCCGCCTTGACCAGCTACAGAGAACGGTGGAAGCCCTCTCCTCAGAGCTGGCCGAACTTAAGCTCAAGAGATCGGAGGAGCCTGACGAACCCTTCCTTATGAAGTCCCCTATCGTCGCGGAGGCTCCCCGCGTATCCGCCGAGCTTCCCGCCTACATGAAGGACAACCCTTGGGTCACCGTTTTGTCCCGCCGAGGCCGAGAGTGAAAGAGACATGCAACAGAGACGACTCGAACGCTACGCCCAAGTTCCGATTCGAACCATGAATGTCGTCGTGGATCTCCAAGACCCGTTCAGCCCTGAACTTCCGCTGGAGGATTTCGTGAAGGTCTTCCGCAAAGACCCCCGCCCACCCCGCCACCGCGTCCTCCGCGTTGAAGTCGTCTCATGTGTCGAGGATCGGCAACCGGTTCTAGTGGCAGAATGCGGCAGATGCGAAAGATTTGTCCGAAGGTTTGAGGGAAACGTATGCTGTAGAAGACCGCTCCACGTGGACTTCTAGGGATGGCGTTGAGGCTGGGAGCGCACGTCTCCATCGCTGGGTCCCTCGACCTCTCCGTCGACAGAGCGGTAGCCAAGGGCTGCAACACCTTCCAGATATTCACGCGCAACCCCCGGGGATGGTCTTCGAAACCTCTGCTGAAAAGGGTGGCGAAGAGCTTCATCGACAAGGTGGAGCAGGCCGACATTCATCCTGTCTTCGCCCATATGCCGTATCTGCCCAACCTCGCCTCCGCCAGAGAGAACGTCTACAGAAAGTCGGTGGCGACTCTGGAGCGTGAACTCAGCCGGTGCTCTAGGCTGAGGATTGGTTATCTGGTGGCTCACCTTGGCAGCCACCTCGGCGCCGGGAAAGAAGCCGGGCTGGGCCGTGTGACAGAAGCGGTGGAGAAAGCCCTCCGCCTCTCACCTGGGGACGTGGTGCTGCTGCTGGAGAACTCCGCAGGCTCAGAGCGCGCCGTCGGCGCGGTATTTGAAGAGCTCAAGTAC
>CAYSNV010000069.1:0-5959 GCA_964432545.1 uncultured Candidatus Bathyarchaeia archaeon
CTTCTGGATCAGAGGCCCACTACTCCCTTCTCTTGCCAGCCGCGACGCCTAGAGCGAACCCCAGCACAAACGCGACTCCCAAGGACAGCAGGGTGGAGTCGTCGACGAGCTGATCCCGCTTCTGGATCAGATCGGTCACCATCTTGCGCAGGTCAGCCAGCTTCTCTTCGGCGATTTTCCGTATCTCTTGGACCGCCTCTTTCGAGATCAGGGCGGTTCGCCTATCAACCGGTTCAGCCGTATCTATCCCCCCTTCTTCTGCGTACAGTATTGATCCTTAGGACTTATTAAAATTCCGAAACGCGGGCCGGTAGCAGGGGCCGTAGTGGATCATGCCGCTCTTCCCCTCATAGTCGAGGCGTCGAATCACCAGCTCCAGCCTCATCCCCGTCCTGAGGCCTTGGAGGGTCGTGTCAACCAACAGTACTTTGCCGTCCTTCAGGAGGTCGTAGTTGCTGGTAAACCTCATCGTGAGGGGAAGCTTCTCGAACGACTTCAACGTCGCGTACTGAGGATAGGTCACGTTCGTCATGGGCCCTTGGCACCCGTAATCCAAGCATCTGCTCCGCGTAGGGTAGTAGACTCTCTTGCACCCGCACAACTGCACTTCGAAAGCTTTGCCCTCTGCAGGTTCTATCTCGCCGACGATCCTTGTCTTCATCAGCCACCGCTTCGTCTGAACAAGCCTCTCTTTGACGTGCTGCTGGTACGTGCTAAGACGGATCTCGCAGGCCCGGGCGATGTAGTCGTCAAAGGTGGGTACGAGCCTCCTCTTCTTCTGGATCTCCTTCTTCACCCTAAACCACGTTGCGATCGAATAGGCTCCTGACCCGTAGGAGACCGCGAGGACGTTGTCGCCGGGTTTGGCTTTGTCCAGGATGGCGGTCAACGTGATCGGTGTCGACGCCGCATACGTGTTTCCGATCTCCAGAACCTTAAGCCAGGGCCGGATCTTCTCGTCAATATCCTTGTCGGTGAGCTTGATGCGGGTTGCGACATCCTTGCCGAATTCGGTGGGGTCCGGCTCCAAGAGGGACTTCGATGCCTTCACGGGCATGTAGCCTGAGGGCTGATGGTAGGTGATGGCGTCGAAATCCGCCAGCTTGAGGTCTGGGTGCCTCTCAAGAAGATTCGCTATAGCGCCTATTACATGCTTGATGTACGCGTCGACGGTCGTCTTGCCGAAATGGCTGGGAACAGGGATGCCCTCCCTTCTCCAAAAGTCCAGAGTGTAAGAGGAGTAGGGAGCGATGTCAACGATGTCGGCGACCGTGTCGGCTTTCCCAAGGATTAGAGCTGCCGACCCTGCGCCGCAGGCGTATTCCAGCGGATCGCCGATGGGCGCCTGGGCGATGTCGGAGCCGATCGCCATCCCATACTCTATCTCGCCTGCGAGGATCTGGCTTCTGATGAAGTCGACCCCCTGCATCGCTGAGTTGCATGCGCCCTCGATGTCTGCGACGAAGACCTTCTCCCCCACGCCTATGAACGAGGCGGCCTGCCGGGCGCTTAACCCCACCGCGTAGGGTTTCGACTCGGATCCGAGGACCACGGTCCCGATATCCGCTGCGCTTATGCCCGCCATCGCCAACGCGTTCTCGGCCGCCTCGGTCGCCAGCGTGGTGACGTCCTCGGTGTAGTCGGCAACGGACTTGTAGTTGAGCAGGAGGCCGTCCCTTACTTTGAGAACAAGCTCGTCGATGTGGGGATGCTGCCCCTCTCGCGCTCTCACGATCTCTTCCGTCTTAATCCTCTTGTAGGGGATGTAGACGCCGTAGCCGACGATGCCCACGTTATTTGTCATGGAAAAGGTACCGCCTGAATTTCCTTGGAGGGGATCAAGATCGACACCTGATGTATATAAGGATGTTCGTCAGTTAAGGAACCGCGCTAGACAGGCTGGGACTGCTCCCTGCCGCATCTGTCGCAGAACTTTGCTCGCGCGGGCAGCTTCATGCCGCAGGTGAAACAGAACTTCTGCTTCTCTTTCTCAGCTCTCTCAGACGGCTGCTCAATCTTCCTCAAGTTACGCTCTTTCACGTAGTCGTAGATTCCTTTCGTGATCTCCGCGTAGCTGGTAAGCGCGCCCTTCTGGACTCCGAGAATCCTTGATAGATTCTCGTCCACCACGATCATCTTCTTTGCGAACGTGCTCATCTCATCACGTCCCCATTCATCCTTACCTAGCCGGACTACTGCTAATAAACCTAACCACTGACGCCGCAAAATGCTTTGCAACCGTCTAGCGGGCGCGTATGAGTCGCCTCTCTCTCAACTGCAGATTGCCCTACCGGGTGAATAGAGGGGAGCCTAAGAAGTTGCGTCTAGGAAAGCTTCTCACCGTCTGAGCGACAGGCATCAATCTAATCGCGAACACGTACGCTGTCCCGCGAGCCGCTCTATTGGGCAGTCTCTCTCGAGTGGAAGATCAAGACAATCTGAACCGCGGAAACCATCATCACGAGTGAAGGCGCACGCGGGAAGGAGACTCAGCTTACTTCTAGGAGCTCGAACCCCATCTTCGCATCCCTTTTTCTCAGCGCAGTGACATCAACTATCTCGATGATGACTATCTCGCCTGTCTGCCAGATGTCGACGCCCAAGCGTGTGCATCCTGCTACGGCCCTGCCGGCCCTCCCAAAGGACGCGTGCATGTGGAGTCGTGGCTTACCTTCTTCATTTCTGAAGATGGTGCCTACACCACAGACTTCGTGTACCCCGCTGAGAAAATGCGTGATGGGGATGGGAGGGAGACAGTTGTCATCTCGCGGGCCTACGACGACTTCCCCCCCACCTCTTACGCCCCCTACCATTACACAGAAGGCCGCACCTATTGCTTTCTCCTCAGCGAACGATTCGACAACGTCGGGAACACGCTCTCCGTCATGTAGCCTCATGACGAAAACCCTTCCCAGCCTCCCCTCGGCATAGTCCATCGGTTAGCACCACCCCTTAGTTCACGTCTATGTCGCTCAAACGGCCTATTAAGTTTGCACCGGAGGAGAACACCTACCGTCTTGTGATCTCTGCGAACTACGAACGAGCTGGACAGTGGGGCGTATCTGCCTGACAGCATCAAGAAGAGACGAAGAAACACGTCGCGGCTACCCTACCTGGAAGAATCAGCGTATCGCGATGCGCCGATGTCGAAGAGGCAACAGGCATTGGAGTACAATGAAAGAAGGACCGTTACGCAGAAATAACGTTTTTAAAGATAGAAGGGATAAAACTAAACAAAGATCGAGGGAGAGAAGCACTTGCCCATAGACCCAGCCTTCACGAAGACGCTGAAAAAGAGTGGAGAACACAACGGGCACGACGTGTGGGGAGAGGTGAAACCTCCGGAGAAGCTGGGAGTTCACGGGACCAACGTCGCCGTCGACCAAGACGTCTGCGATGGCGATGAGGTCTGCGTAGGCGTCTGCCCAGTGAACGTCTTCGACATGATCGACAGCCCCGATCATCCCCTGTCAGCCAAGAAATCAGATCCAGCACGCGAGGCAGACTGCATCTTCTGCATGGCCTGCGAGGTCCAGTGCCCCACCCAAGCCATCAAGATAACGCCCAAGTAGGAAGACGGTGTACCCGAAAACCCAATTGCGCCGGAGCAGCCGCGTAACGAGAGTGCCGCCAGCTGATCTGTCAATTAGCGGAGAGATCCTTCTGATCAAAGCAGGTGTCTGATTCTCTAGGGGCGCCTCGATGCACTACTACGTCACGTTAACTACACAATGCAACTCTACCTGCAAATACTGCTACGGGAAATGCTGCGACGACTTCGGAAGCGACTTCGGAGACTACGAGATCGACTACGGGCTCCCCAGCCGCATCGAATACGACCTCGGGCACCTCCGCAACTTCCTGGGAAAAGACCCTGAATCTCACGTGGTATTCTACGGCGGGGAACCCTTGCTGGAGTGCGGGAAGATCAAGAGAATCATAGACCAGATCCCTGCTCGTAGGTTCACGGTGCAGACCAACGGGCTCATGCTGGATAACCTGGACGCGGACTACGTAAATCGGCTTGACACCATCCTTGTGTCCGTCGATGGCGACAAATACTTGACCGATTTCTATCGAGGGGCCAGAACTTATGATCGTGTCGTAGCAAATCTGAAGCTGCTGAAAGAGAGGGGGTATGACGGCGAGATAGTTGCGAGAATGACCGTGATGAGAGAGACAGAAATCTGCACTCAAGTGAAACATCTACTCTTCAACGACGACTACCGCTTCAGTTCCATCCACTGGCAGCTTGACGCCCTGTTCTGGCAAAACGACTTCGACCCACAACCCGTCTCAGATTGGCTGGCCAGCTACAACCGTCAGGTCGACCTTTTAATCGAATTCTGGGTTGACCATATGAGGCGTCACGGACAGGTTCTGAGGCTATACCCTCTCATCGGGGTCATGCAATCCTTGCTAAAGAACGAGAGCGCCCGCCTTCGATGCGGCGCAGGCTGGATCATGTTCAACATTCAAACAGACGGCAACATCACCCCTTGCCCCGTCATGGCGGGCATGAAGGACTTCTACCTGGGGAACATCAAGGACACAGACCCCTCCGACCTGCAGGACGCCGTGTACGTCAAAGAGCCATGCCCTAGCTGTTCAGATTACAGCGCATGTGGAGGCCGCTGCCTATACGCAA
This sequence comes from uncultured Candidatus Bathyarchaeia archaeon, assembly GCA_964432545.1. Taxonomy (GTDB): domain Archaea; phylum Thermoproteota; class Bathyarchaeia; order 40CM-2-53-6; family DTGE01; genus CAYSNV01. The sequence continues at coordinate 4,649 of CAYSNV010000069.1, forward strand.
ACGTCACGAGACTGTGGGGTGACGAAGGGTTCGACATGGTGTGCGGCACGGTGAGGAATCTCGTACACGGCTTACAAAAGGCGGTACCCGCCGTCAGAGATCTCATTACCAAGGGCGTAGTCAATCTGAAAGATTTCGAACATCTGAAGTACAACAGCTGCGAGATAATTCCGTGAGTTTCCGAGCGCGCTGTTTTGGGAAATAAAGCATCCCATAACGCGGATTCCCATGAGGTCGTCGGCTTGGAACCTGACTACTGCTCTTGGCATTCCTGTGGAGTCCCCATCCACACTAGAACCCTAACGTGAACACGCTTTTCAAGACGCCCCCGCGCAACCTTTGAGATGACTGTGCGCGCGCGGCCGTTTTTGGTTTGGGCTCTGTTTAGGTCGAGGTTGGGGGTGTCGGACATGTATTTGTTTCTTAGGGGCGTTTTATTTTTCCACGGTGATCGTTTGAATGGGTGATGAGTGTGGGAGTGGTGGGGAGATGAGCCGGATGGGATTGGCGTGTGCCATCGGACCGCGAAAGAAAAAAGGATTGAAAGGCTATCTAAGGTCTATGCTTCTTTACGCTAGACGGCGGAGTCTAGATCCGACAATTATATATGTGAAGAGCGGAAAGCCATAGGCAAGAGGTGGCTGAGAGGCGGGGGATAAGGAATATAAACTAACACTTTCCCTACCCTCTATCTGCTGATCGCAACAAGGGGTAGTAACCGAACTGGGGCTGTCTGCTAGATCAACCGAAATGAGGCAAATATGGTTTAGGCTACGTGGCTTGGGAACTGAGAGTAAAGAACCCACGTGATCCCCGGTTCAAATCCGGGCAGCCCCACCACAATCGAGGTGAGATTCACAAGCGCAGGCTGCAGACCGATGCTGAGAACGAAACAAGTTGAACCTCAGCATCTTGACTGGATCTGCGCCGAACTCTCCATATTGAGGCTTGAGCGATTATGTGGTGAGAAGACATGGCTGTTCGATCACTAAAGGTCGTGTTGACGGCTCTAAACGCCGCGTTATATGCAGTCGTAGGATACTTGACGTTCCTCGGCATTTTTGCCCCAGTCTTGGGCGTGGTCAGGTTCTGGCCAGGCGTCTTTGTTCCCGCCGTGTTCGCGGTGCTTTTCGGCCCTCTGTTGGGCGGGCTGGGGGCGGCGATAGGGATATTCATCAGCGATATGGTCATTCACGGGAACGCCCTCCTAAGTCTAACGGTAGGGGTTCCAGCCAACTTCGTAATGTTCTCCCTCATCGGCTACATCTCCCGCAGGAGGCTTCGAATGAGGCCCCGGTGGCTCTTCCTCAC
>CAYSNV010000070.1:0-5911 GCA_964432545.1 uncultured Candidatus Bathyarchaeia archaeon
ATCCGAAATTCGCATCGTCATTGTAGAGGCCCTGCAGGAATATCCTGAGGATGTCGTGAGAGGCATGAATTCTCCCCACGGTCGTATTGAAATTGTGACAGTAGGCCCATAGTGACTTGATTGAATAGTCGCCCTTCTCAGCGGCTTGAATGAGCGCCTCTGCGGCCATCTTTCCTGCTTGCAACGAGGGAGCTATCCCCCCTCCGCCTAGGGGGTCGACAGTGAATCCCGCATCTCCAGTGAAGATGACGCCTTCGTGCACAGAGGGAGACATCGGCCTTCTGGTGGGGACTACTGCAGAGCCCGCGTGAACCAACCCTGACTCAGCGAACTCGGGGATCTTGCTCACGTATCTCTCAAACGCCCTTTCCGGATTTGTCGTCCCCTTTGCCACCCCCAACCCCATGTTCACGAGGTCGCCTCCCATGGGGAAATACCAGATATATCCACCAGGTGCGGCTTCCTGATCCAAGTATATCCTCGAGTACTCTGCGACTGGTTCGACAAGCCGCCTGATCTGCCTGTGACAGACCATGATCTCATCATCATCGGTTGAGTTGTCAACTAACTTGCCCAGGTTCCTCCGGATTACAGCTCCGACTCCAGACGCATCAACCACGGCCTTGGCCCTGTATTCATCTCTGCTCTCCTCTTTTTGATTGACTCCTCGAACCCCCGCGACCCCACCATCGAGTACTGGGCCAGTGACCGCGAATCCGTCAACGAGTTCCGCTCCCGCATCGAGAGCCAGGCTGAGCAGATACTGACCGAATCCCAGCCTGTCCAACATCATCCCGCTCTCGCTTGGATGCTCAAGTCGGAACACAGTCTTCCGGTCAGGAGAGACCGCCTCAACCCCCTTGACGAAGCCGTAATATGCCGATCTTGGGGGGTCGATGTCAATGTCCCTAAAGACCCTTGTGCCAATGGCATTGCCGCAGGTCTTGTCACCTACCTTATCGCTAGGATTTTGATCCAGGACTAGGACGGAAAGCCCCGCCTTCGCAGTGTATCTGGCGGCTGTCGCGCCGGCGGGCCCCGCGCCGACGATCAACACGTCATGCATGCCCGACTGGGCAATGGGTCATGAATAAACGTTCAACCAGACCGAGCGACTCGAACTGGAGTTGGAAAGTCAGTTGACCTATGAGGCGTCCGTGTACATACGCGTCCTCCCTTCCGACAAACGAGCGTAGGATCTAGGATCAATGTATGCTAGGAGAGGTGTTCTCTTCGGAGTGAAAACGGAGGAGCGTGAGTTCATCTTGGACTTGATAGTTGTGTCTGAGCTGTCGGCCCACACGGAAGGGACTCCTACGTGCTAGGGACTCGTCTTTGGGAACCTAGGGGGATCATGCCGCGAGTTTTGTCCATCCCGCCTGGTGATCTGATATGCCTTCGGATGGGGTACTCTGCGGGTTCGTGTCCAAGTACGGACAAAGGCCTTAGTCTGATTCGGTACCAAAGAGCCGGACTCTTGGATTTCGGATGTCATGCCACTGAGATGAGAAAATGGGCCCATGGCAACGCGCGCGACCAAGCGAGGCGGCAATCCAAATAAGCCTGACCTACCAGATAGTATGAATTGCCGTGAGAAAAGAGGAATGGTTGGAGAGCTTGGAGGCCATGCTCGTGTTTGCCATACCGCTGCTTCTGGCTATTCCCTTCTACATCCTAGGTCTCCTTGACCAACCTTCCGCTAATGTCATCGTGTACAGCCTATACATCGTGTTGTCCATCGCGGTGACGAAGCACAACCGGAGGACTTTGGGGGAAATTGGCATAACGCGCGCACAGCTGCTTCCTTGTCTTGGTAATTCCGTGGTCCTAGTCTTGGCTTCTCTCGCAACCAGATATATGGGCGCTGATTTGAGGCTATCCCCTGACTTGAGTTCATGGCAGGCTGTGGTCTACAACTTGTTCTTCTGGTCACTCAGCGGAACTGGGCAAGAGATCGTATTCAGGGGGTTAATCCTATTTTCTCTTGACAGATGGAAGGGGTGGAAGGTTGCCCTGACAGTTTCCAGCGTCCTGTTTGGGCTCGTGCACCTGCTGAGATACCCGAGCCTCTTAGCTATGGCACTGGAGATCATTCTAGGGGTCGCATGGGGATGGATGACCCTGAAATACAGGAACGTGCTCGGACCGATAGTAGCCCATAGCTTGTTCAACTTCATGTTCTCGTTCGCGTTAATTTCATGAGGCATTGCCTCGACTATGCTGAGCGCCCGCAGTGGAGAGACTTCCCCCTGCTGTCGAAGATCCTCGAGGACCGCGGCCAATTCCGTACCCATAATGATCAGAAGCCCTCATCGTTGTCTTCTCGGGCGCCAAGACATAAGTAGCTTGAGATAACCTCTCAAAGAAGAGAAATACGCTCACATCTAGAGACAGATTGCTGAAGGCAATAAACCTCGAAGAACCAGACCATGTGCCGCTACATATAACATTCATCGGAGATTGGACAAAAGAAGTTTGGAGTAGCGACAACGAAAGCCAAATAGGGAATCTACGTTTGGGACTTGATCCAATTCTCTTCTTGAGCCCTCCGTGGCATTACCACCTAGATGTCGAAACGAAAGTCGAGATAAAGAACTTGTCCTCTGAAAAATACCCGCTCTTAGTTAAGACTTATGACACACCTGAAGGAAGTTTGAGGCAGGTAGTTGTTAAGACTCCGGATTGGCCCCACGGAGATGACATCCCTCTCTTCAGCGACTACGCCGTTCCCGCGTCTCGAACAAGGGAACGCTTGATCAAAGGTCACAGTGACCTAAAAAAACTGTCGTACTTACTTCAAGGCCCTTCCTCTGATGAGGTTCGCCTCTTTCATCAAGAAGCCAAGAAAATGAAGCAATATGCGGATGAAAAGGGGGTTTTGCTCACAGGTGATGGTGGTTATGGTGGAGATGCCGCCATTTGGTTATGTGGAATTGAAAGGGCCATCACTGCTCCCCTTAGGGAACCTGGGTTCTTGAGCGAGATTCTCAGTATTATCCATGAATGGGATTTGGTTAGGACAAAGGAAATGCTGAATATCGGCGTTGACGTGATCAGACATCGGGGATGGTATGAATCCCCCCCGTTTTGGTCCCCAGAAGTATACAAACGCTATTTTGAACCGCTAATTCGAGAAGAGATCGGAATAGTCCACAAGGCGAGTTTGAAGTTCCACTACGTTGCCGTCACGGGGATTGCACAGCTCCTTCCAATTCTCAGCGGGTTGGATATCGATCTATTTGATGGCATGGACCCCGTAGCTAACCCGATTGATCTTGATATCGTCCGTCAGGCTTTTACAAATACCTGTATCAGAGGGGGCATAAGTGAGGCGGTGACGCTGTCGCAGGGCACCTCGGAAGAGATTCGAAAAGCAGTAAAGCGATCGATTGAAGCTCTGGCTCTGGGAGGAGGTTTCATACTCGGACCGATTTATTCGATTTTGACCAGGGAAACGTGGGAAAGAAAAGTGCCCGTCCTCATGGAGGCATGGAAGAAATACCGTGAGTATCCGATTCGTAGTTCATGACGAATTGGCGCGCGCCTCCATTACGGCTGAAGGGAGCAAGAAATCAACCGTGCCGAGGTTTTCACCGCGATCCGCCAGCAAGCCAAAGAGTACGGCCAAGATATCTCCTATAAGAAACTTGGCGTGATCATTCGTGACCTCGGATTCAGGCCTGGCAAGAACACCAAGCGAGTCGGAAAGCGGAAGATTCGCGTCCTTCTTCTTGACAAGCGCGCTCTGAGACACACTCCGCAGTCGGAAGAAGAAAGTACTCAAGGAACAGCCAGAAGGTGCCGTCTCCGATCAAGTGCTGGACCTGTCATGCCAAGGCCGCTTCCGAGCGAGACGATATTCATGCCTTTAGGCGAGTCCTGATCAGCCTGATCCGATGTTGGGTCCAAGCCGCCTAGTTTCCGAACCGTCCCTTCTTGGCCCTAATCTCCTTTGAAGCGCTCTTTATCGCGACACTCGCATACGGGTCGTGCTCGTCTTTCAGGGCTTGAACGAATGGTTCCACTGTCCTTTTATCTCCTATCCTTCCAGCTTCTCATCTTGCTGCTTTTCGAACACAGGAATCCGCACGTTCATCCTTTTGCCAAATACCATTACGCCCAGAACTACAACGACAACCGCCGCACCAATTACAAGAGTTGTTGAAAGCTCCGCTCCCTTCTCCACCGTAAAGGATAAAGACCGACTTACAGCTCCCTCGTGGTCTTCATCCCCAACCCATCTAGCAGACACCCTCCAAACACCGGCCTCGTCGGGGGAATAGACAAGACTAAAAGAGCCGTCAGAAGACGCCACGATTTTCTGAACAGTCTTGGTCTTGTGCGTGAAGGTCAACTCCACATCAACACCGCCGTGAAGGGGCGAAATAGCGCCCGACACGGTCACAGGCTCACCCACTCTGGCGGTCAGTGGCGTTACAGAGCAAGAAATCGTACTGCTCTTTTCCTTGGTCCTGAATTGAAAGACGGACACCTGATTTCCATGAGCTAGATAGATCCTGCCAGTCCTAGGATTCGCAGCGAGAATAGGCCAATAGCCCAAGCCTAGGCTTGTAAGTATCTCATGTGTAGTGCCGTCGAGAACGTACAAGGTGTTACCCTTCCTTGTGTATAGAAGATTGTGAAGGGGGTCAACCGCCTCGATTTCACCTTCGTATTCTGACAGCTCCTCCCAGGTCGTGCCGTCTAGAACCACGTTCGGAAAATGTTCTTCATAATACTCGTTGAGGATTGGCTTACAAGTATAGACATAGTTGGTGAAGGAGTTAACCATCACCCCATCACTAAGGAACAGGGACGATAGCTCTACGGTGTCTACGATTCTATGGGTATCGCCGTTGATGACGTATATGGCGTAGTCCCCGGTCCATATGGCATATATGCGATTTGTCGCAGGATTAACGGCTACAAACACACTTTCGACGTACGGGCACTCGTCGCTGCCCGGTATCGCCACCGAGGCGACAAGCCCGAGAGTTTCCCCGTCGTATACTGCCACGCGATCGGCCTCACACCTGATTGCATGGGGATCCGCTATGTAAACAAAGTTTGTGATTGGATTAACCGCAATCCCTTCCGAGCTCAAAATCATCTCTGGTATCTCGCCGACCGCCCGGTTCGTGTCGCCATCGATGACACAAATCCGCGCCTGTGACCAACCTCCGACGAATATGCGATTGGTTTGAGAGTTGATCGCAAGAGGACAGCGGGAGTTGGGATCAAATTCTAGGGGGATTTCTGCTACCACCTCATTTGTCTCACCGTCTATGACTATCAGTCCCCCTTCGACACCGACGTATACTCGGTCTGTCACCTCGTTAACAGCTATGCTCTTAGACATATTATACAGGGTAATCGTAGCCACGGCTTCCAAATGGGGAGCGCATTCTTGTGTCACCCGGTAATGCGCAAGATCATGAGCTTGAGCTGAACAAGCGAAGGTATTAGCTGTTAGAAACGCCAGGAAGATAACAGAGTAGTACCTGCACAGTACTCCATCCATCCCTGTATTCTTCGAGACTTAGCCAGTCTACGTTTATACAGCTTCTGCATTCTTAATGAAGAATAAGGTGCCGTGTGCGCCTTCTCGCAACGAGTGTGTGCGAGCTGGTGGATGCTGTCTTGACTAGGTCAGACGCAGGGTCAAGGGCACCGAGGCCGCTGCCGACTGACACCATGTTCATGCTGATGCTGGTGCACCTGAAGGCAAAGGTCGACGAAATAGAAGGAAAGGCAAATGATACGGCAAGCATACCTGAGCAGCAGAACCTCAAAGGAACTTAGACCTCCACCTCAGGCCTTTATCTCAAGTTTCTATCGGGCTCTAAACACCTAACCAGTGGCGTATCCGGCATGGGCAAAAAGACAAGATACGCTCTCCGCCCAGTAATTA
>CAYSNV010000071.1:0-5894 GCA_964432545.1 uncultured Candidatus Bathyarchaeia archaeon
TGCTTCTATTTCTCTGACGCCGGAGACTCAACCTGATTCACTCACCAACAATGCGATGAAAAGTTGATTCTAGTTTTTGGAAGGGTCTCGCACTTGCACTTGTTGATAGTGGACCGGACTGGGTCCGCCACGTTTTCGCTGCTATAACCGGTACAAAATTCACGCAAGTTTAAATCTTGATGGTTTGAACCTGGTGATTGGTGACTTTCTAGTTCATGCTGCCAAACCAAAAGGCCAGTCAGGTGAAACTGCTGTTACTTGGCGGGGCCTACCTCGTAGCATGGGCGAAAATATATAAAGTAGGAAAGTAAGAGAATACTACAAGAGGAGGTATGTGTATGTCAGAGCCGGAGGTAACGGTCATGTCCGAAAAGGGTCAGGTGGTAATACCGAAGAGAATGAGGGAGAAACTTAAGCTTGGGCCGAAGACAAAGCTGCTCATCTACGGACATGGCGACACCCTGATCCTTAAGAGACTAGTAGTTCCAGATGTCGAGAGCGAACTGAAAGCCTTATGGAAAGAGATCGACCAGAAGATAGGCAAGAAACGCAGACTCACCCAGAAAGAGATCGATGAAGAGATCCATGCTCACCGCAAAGAGAGCTGAATGAGCCACATGCTCAGAGTCGTGCTGGACACAAATGTCCTAGTGTCAGGCCTCATAATACTCGGAAAGCCCAGAGAACTGCTGAGCATAATCTCAAGAAGAGAAGCCACCCTTGTACTTTCAAAAGAGATCCTGAATGAGTTCTCAAAAGTCATGAGACGAAACAAATTCGCAGAATATGCAAAAGAAGAGCAGGTTGAAAGATTCATTGAAGACATTGAAAGCATCGCTGAGATCACAGAGCTGAAATCTCAAATCAAAGTTGTTGAAGATCCAAAGGACAACATCGTTATCAGTACAGCGATCGACGGTGAAGCAGACAGTATAGTCTCAGGAGATCACCATCTACTCAACCTCAAGGAATTCCGGGGAATCAAAATATTATCTGTGGACGAAGCTGTGCACATGCTCAAGAAGACGTAGGCAAAAAGCTCATTGTTCGATAGCTGTCTAACAGCGACTGATACACCCCTCGGTAAATCGCGGGTACACACTGATCTTCGTCTAATAATCACTTCTTGTAGAGAACACCAAGGTTTGAGTTGGTGCGCCCGCTGCGAGGCAGCCTGATGTTGGTGATAAGAGAGTCGACACTAGGAGGAGACTAAGAACATAACTTCTGTCAGTCAACCTGACAAGCCTTGGAAGACTGCATCGCTCCCAATTAAACTGGTCAACCTGATGCTTGTTGAACTAAGCCTTTCGATTGGCCGACACGTCCACCATTAGGCCTGGCTTAGGACTTTCTAGAAGCCTATGACTGTGACCCTCATACACGATCGAGTTCAGGCTCCTTGAAGGAGTCACGGTAAGAGAAGGGGTTCGGATAAATTTAGGTTGAGTCCTTTCTTGAAACTCATGCTAGAAGTAGGTGCAAAAATCAATGCGTCTCGCTCCCTGAGAATCATGGGATAATTTCTGAGAATACCTTATGGCAAAAAAGGAACCCGCCAAATGCGCAAGCTAGATCTTAAATACCAAATCGGGTAAGACTGTTATTAGCGTCTTTTAAATGGCCTTAAGAAAGCTCTTCTGTAAATCAATAGTGGTCATGCTGTTTCTTGCTTTATTATTACCGTTGTCAAATATCTCAACCGTCTCAGCTCAAGCGGATCAAAAGTATCAGAGTCTCGCTCTCAGCTTGGATGACCTGCCTGTACCTTTAAAGGTGGAAAAAATAACTTGGGGAAGCGAAACCGTTGACACTTTTATAACCATTGGCGGCGATAGATCAGAGCTGGCTAAGTTAGGTGCTAAACTAGACGATCCTACAGAAAAAGACATTCAATATATGTATATTACCGGTTTCCATCATCTTGTACGATTTACGGTAACGATGAAGAATCCTAAAATGGAGCAATATCTTGACCCAATGTGGAAAAATTGCCCTGCCGATGTAATGTCGAGCACAAGTTTTTTTTCAAAAAGCACTTCGATAATGATTTTTCAAGATGAAGAAAAATCAAAAGAAGTCTACAATTTAATATACGATGCCATTGAAAAAAGGGGAGGAATAGAATCAGTTGTTACTCCAATAATGAATATTGAAAAGCTTTCAAAGACCTATGGGGAAGAATCGTTCGGATTCTACACAATTGGGAACCTCCATAGAAAAGGCACTGGACCTTTTTTCGGTTTCGTACCTACCTCTATCCCTACTCTGGGGGAGGGTGAACTAAGTGATTACACTATAGCTAAGAAGGGTCTAATATTTGTCGTGCTTAAAATTAAGAATGTGCTAGCTACCCTTGTAGTTCAATGGTTTGAAGATTATCCCCAGAAAGTTGAAGGTTATATCCCCATTGATATTCGTCAAGCAAGATTCAATGAAGAGGCAACGCTAGCCTTTGAAAGAGATATAAACGTAAAGGACGCAGGCCTGATCATCGCCCAGAAGTGGAGTGAGCGTCTGAAAAGGGAGATCCAGGGGCAGCCTTCAGCGTCCTCTTTGAGGGGCCGGGTAACAGATGGCCGCGGAAACCCTATGCCGTTCCTGCAGATCTCAGTAAGGTATGACGGGAAGGACTATCCGGGGCGCACCGACATCAAAGGCGACTACCAGGTGCAGATCCCTGGGTTCACCCCAGATCCCGCGAGCCCAAAGGAGGTGATGCTCACCGCAGACTTCTCCTACGAGAGGGATGGTGCAAACCGCTTCCAGGTGTGTGAGCCGCGCGGGCCCGCTATCCACTTTGAGAAGAGGTTCAAACTCGCCCAAGAGGCGGACAAGACACAGAACATCGACTTCGGCAATGAGGCGAAGACGAAAGGCCTCGGCAAGCTGGCGCATTACGCGCCGATCTACTATCACCTTCATGAGGCCGTCGACTTCACGATCACCGAGCTTAAAGCGAATGTCGGCCCGGTCACCGTCCGCGTCGGCGGAACCGGCGGAACATACTACAGCGGCAGCTCCGCCACCATCTACATCGATGCGAGCGATGCGTCGTACAGCTCAACCGACAGGCCCAAGAACAGGGAGTACCACGAGTACGCGCACCACATCATGTACTCGACGTATGGAAGCTGGCCCGACGACCCCCCCGGCACGGTGAACCATGCAGGGTACATCAACCCCAGCACCTCAGACTCGTACTGCGAGGGGTTTGCCGAGTTCATCGCCTCAGCGATCGCAAAGTATAGTGGTGATCCCTCATACTATAATTATGCAGGCATCGCTTACTTAGATTTCAACTATGAGCCATGGGACTTGAGAGGAAACGCCGAGGAGCTTGCAGCAGCCGGTGTTCTGTGGGATCTTTATGATGACACCAAGGATAGGGGAGACGACATCTCTCTCACCCTACAGGAGATCTGGGAAGTACTAAAGGATAAACGGAACAACTTCTTTGATGTCTATGGTAACTTTACACAAAAATATCCGGATAAGAAAGAAGAGATAGACGCCATCTTCATCGAGCACGGATTCTTTGCAGACACGGATGTCGGCAACAAGCAGTGGGACAGCTTGGAGCCCCTCATAGATACAGACTGGAATGGTGTCCACGACCCTGGTGAGACGTACGTGGACCTCGCGGCAGAATATACCACTACTATTGAGAATGGGCAACCGGTACTGCGCATGACCAAGCGCCCCACCTGGAACAAAGGGGAAGATGTGGGCAGAGCCAGCAACTACGAGCGTCCCGACAGGAGAGTCGCGGGACGGATCCCCAGCGCATACCTCAAGGTCACCGACCCACAAGTGAGAATGTACAAGGTCACAGTACACATCAACAACCCCCAGGACGGCCAAGACTTCAGCTACCTCGTCGATGTCAGGGAGGGAAAGATCTACCTGATGCCCCCGCCCTCGAAAGTCGATGTGACAATCACCGTCGAACCCGAGTCACAGGACTATGTTACGGAAAACCTCTACCAGACCACCACGGCAGTCTACCTGCGGAAGTTCTACGACACCCCTCTGAATCAAGGGTACTGCGACACCCACACCTTCACCCTTAAACCTACAGGAACCAGCCTAGACCCTCCCTACGAGACCTTCGATGGCGCAGAACCAACCTACGATACAGAGGACAAGTTCAAAAAAGAAGACACAACCTCACCCACCACCAAACCTGAGCCGACATACACAGTCGCCTTTGGAGGATTTATTCTTGTCATAGTCATCATCGCCGCCATCGCGCTGGCAGTCAGACGGCGTACAGCCCCGCCGCGCAAGCCTCCCCCCGCAGTACCCGTAACGCTTCAAGAGGCAAAGCCGCCGACACCGCAGAGACCCGCAGAGGAGATGACAAAGTGCTCTACCTGCAAAACCCTCAACCCGCCCAGCAACAACTTCTGCAAAAACTGCGGCGCACCGCTGCCCCAACACGCCTACTGCGAGGAGTGCGGAAGAAGGATTCCAGCTGGAGCATCCTACTGCAGATATTGTGGCGACAAGCAAGGAGTCGTCTGATCACCCTCATCGACTCTACTACTCATATTGTTAGGTTAAGGCGGATGGTTCAGAGGAATTAGAGGTGGACAGCAGCCTTCTTGGCGGCTTGGTTGGACTCATCGGCGCCGGTGCAGGGGCGTATGTCATGCTCTACGGGATGGGCTACCTCCAGTACCTTGGCGGGAAAAAGAGGTCCACCATACCACCGGTGACCAAGAAAGAATTGATCGGTAAGGTCTTGGCTTTAAACGATCCAGCGAAGCCTTACCGCATCGCAAAAGGTGTAGACACTGATCTCGTCGCCGAGTGGAAGATCGTTGACGCCCAATGGTACGGCGTCTTCAGCAAGAGCGGTCTTAAGGGGGCGTACCGGGCTCTCCTGCTGGCGGACGAGTCGCGGCACACAGTGCGATGTTACGAGGAGCTGGGTTCTGTTACTTGGACAGCGGGTCTCTCTGGCTTGATCCCCAGTGTGAGCTTTCAAAAAAGCTTCTTCGGCGGCAGAATCCTCTACCGCAAGGAGTACGCGAAAGGCTATGGACTGAAACATCTGGCTCCGCCAGAGCCGGGGAAGGTCTACGACTACACGTTCGACGTCAACGAGATACGAGGCCCGATAATCGTGACCGTGGAGGAGAGCGGGTGGGAGTGGGTTCCCGTCACGGCGAAGAGGCATGCGTCGTATTGCCCCTATTGCGGAGAGAGGCGGGGAGCGACGTAAGAGACCCTGTTCAAAAGGATTTCAAAGAGGATGAAGAGGCTTTGTATAGAGAACCCTTTCTTGATGTTGTCAATCCATTTCTGGCTCCCTCAATCCTGCTGTTGGAGATAGTCGTCGTCCTACTCGAAACCACCGTAATCTACTCTCTTCTCGAAAGGAGAGTAGTGAAGGCGCTTGCCTCCTCAGCTTGTGCGAACCTGGTCACAGGGCTCTTGAGCATCGTCTATCTTGTCTTTTCAGAGGTTGCCTCCTCATCAGAGGTACAGCTTGTTGCCGTGATCCTAGTGCCTCTTGTAGTCAACATACTTGTGGAGGCGGGAGTTCTCAGACTCTTCTACAAAACTGCGACTGTGCGTAAGATACTGCAGGCCTCAACGATAATGAATGTCATCTCCTATACACTGCTGGCCCTTTTCATGTACCCCCTCTAACACCAGCCATTCGACAATGTTGTTCTCAGAGACGGATTGGAAGACCCCTTTAACGGGACGCGCCTACGAGTATTATATCTATGGAGAAAGGGTTCGGATAATTTTCGTGGTGGACGGGGCGGGGTCCGCACCGTTTTCGGTGCTAGAATCGGCTACAAAATTCACGCAGGTTCATATGCCTCTGGATTTGAACTTGAGATAGCGTCTGGAACGCTTGCTCCACAAAACTATAA
>CAYSNV010000072.1:0-2193 GCA_964432545.1 uncultured Candidatus Bathyarchaeia archaeon
CAAGCCTGGAGGCGTCACGATCCGCTCGATATTCTGGACTCTCGGGAGATACGATGTCGTATGGTATGTGGAAGCTCCCGACGAGAAAGCCGTCATGTCGGTCTTGGTGTCGCTCGGCGATGTCGGAGCAAGCGAGACGCTCGTGGCCGTACCCAGAGATGAAGCTTTGAAGATGCTGGGCTAAGTCGCCAGCATCACCCACCTTTTTTTGTCGCAGCCCTGAGCGCCATCTTGATGTTCACCGTTGCAGCTGTTCTCATGCAGGTCTTCTATCTGGCAATGTGTTCTCTCAGAGCGCGCGCTTTGTCCCAAGAGTGCTAAGGCTGAAGAAGGAGGGAATAGCGTATGCTCACGATCTCATTCATGCGCGAAGTAAAGCCTAATCTTAGGCTCGGAGGCTTCATCGACGCGTGCGAACCCGAATCGGACCAGCTGAACCGCGTTGTCAGCTTTTTCATTTCGCAGGCCAACTTCACCTTTTCCTCTCTTGATGCTTGCGTCAGGCATGACGACCTCGACATCCAAGTTATCATCTGCTTTCACCCATTGGAGGAGCGGTGCATTTACCTCTCTGGCGCTTTCAATCGACTTGCTGTGGAACTCCGCAGTTATGCTGGAGGGTCCGGTCTCCCATATTCTCACGTTGAAGAGTTCGATGAACCGGATGACCTTGCCCGGTGAGATGAACTTGAGGTCATCCTTTGAGATCAGCAAGGTGAGAACCCCATTCTCGGGCTGCAGTTCAATTCTCCGCGCGCCTCTTTCAGGGTAGTCGGGGTGGAGGGGGAGCTTCGCCTCGATGGGCTGTCCCACCTTGCTGGTTCTGACCGGGATTGGCTCGCTGACGAAGAAGTATCTGTTCGCTTTCGGGTCGATAACCTTCTTGTTGAAGGCGTAGACGTTCTCCCAGCTGATGGTGGCGTCGATCGGCTTTGCTCCCACCTCAAGTATCATCCCTCTCAGACACTCAGGCGTTATACCTCTTCTTCTCAGCGCCTTGAGGGTCGCGAGGCGGGGGTCGTCGAAACCCGAGACTAGCCCCTCCTGAACGCTTTTGACGATCTTGGATTTGCTCAGCTCGGCGTCCGTTATCTTCAGTCTCCCGTAGTGGATGGCGTCCGGGTAATCCCAGTGGAAGTATTCGTAGAGGTATTTCTGCCGGACGGTGTTGGTCATGTGCTCTTTTCCGCGTATGATGTGGGTGATGCCGAGAAGGTGGTCGTCGACGCCGCAGGCGAAGTTGTAGAGGGGCCAGACCCGGTACTTTCCCCCGACGCGGGGGTGCGGGTTCTTTTCGGGGTCGATGATCCTGAAGGCAGGCCAGTCCCTGACTGCGGGGTTGGGGTGGTGGAGGTCTGTCTTCACCCGGTAGACCGCCTCGCCCTCTCTGTAGGAGCCGTCATGCATCATCCGCCACCGCCTGAGGATCTCCTCAACCGGGAGGTCTCGGCATCTGCAGGGTTTCTCGCCGAGGATCTGTCGGGTGAACTCATCTTTCAGGCAGTCGCAGATGAATCCTCCACCGATTCTCAGAAGCTGCTCTGCGTAATCATAGTAGGTGTCGATGCGGTCGCTCTGGATGTACTCCTCATCCCAGGAGCATCTCAGCCACTTCAGATCCTCCCGGATGGAGTCGTAGAATTCGAGGGCGGATTTCTTCAGCCGCGGGTCGGTGTCCTCAAACCGGAGGATGAACTTTCCTCCGTATTCTCGCGCGTAGTCGTGGGATAGGATGATGGCGCGCAGCGAGCCCAGGTGGAGCACGGAGTCGGGGTTCGGCGAGAACCTGGTAACAATCATCTTGTACTTCTCGGCGTTGGGGAGAGGAGGGAGACGATGCTCCTCTTCCCTCTCTTTCTTCGCCTCGAGGAGTTCGGGCCAGTTCTTCTTGATCTCTTCTTCTTGCTGCGCTGGGGTGAGCTTGTTCACTTCCTCGATGACTTCGGAGGCCGTTTCGAACAGTTCTTTGATCTGGCTTTTGAGTTCGGGGTTGGAGGCGAGGATCTTTCCGACGACGGCTTTGTCGACCGCTTTTCCAGCGTGGCGGAGGGCGTTCTGCAGGGCGTACTTGCGGATCAGCTGACGGAGCTCAGGAATCGCACTCAATTCTTACACTTTCTACAGGATCTTGGAGAGGTACGTGAGGAAGATCAGGAGCGTGACGATGAGCAGCGGGAACATGGAGAACGCGAC
>CAYSNV010000072.1:2293-5710 GCA_964432545.1 uncultured Candidatus Bathyarchaeia archaeon
TTTGGATCTTCTCGCGCACGCCTCTGTACACGTTGTTGGCGTCGAAGATGACGTATGCTGCGACCTGATCTCTCACTTGGAAGAGGAGGACTTGGCCTCCGCCGGGGCCGACTCCATCCCGGGGGCTGTACTCGCTCAGATCGATTGTGGCGACCCCGAGTTTGAACCTGCTCTTGGCGAGTTCTTTTGCCTTCTGGATAGACTGCTTGGCCGACTCGGTGAGGTGAGCGAGGTCTCCATCGCTGAGGGCCGTCACTTGGTCGATGCTGTTGTGGGCATCCACCAGAGCGATATGGGTGAAGTCTTTTTCCGCATAGTGCAAGAGCTCGGAGTTCGCCTGTGGCGGGATGTCCTCCATGTCTCGGGGGGAGAGGGTGAGCGTGACTAGGGGGCAGGCTCCGAAGATTTGGCAGCTGGCGCTCGCGTAGTTGTGGTGGATAGAGGTGAAGGGAGTTGCCGTCACCTTGAAGCTTTTGAAGTCAGCCAGCCTTTGAATCTCTTGCAGAACTGCAGCGTTCTGTTTCTGGGAGACGAGGTTCATCTCGTGCCCGGATATCCCGTGGGGGACGACGGTGAATGCGCCGTGGCTCTGTTCCAGAGTCGTCCGGATCTGGTGGGGGAGGGCGCTGCTCCCCACGTTCATGAAGGGGCCCGGGTGGAAGTTGGAGACGACGACGACGCTTTTGAGCTTCTTGTCGAATTCTCTTCGGAAGCCTATCGTGGTGATGTGCAGCTCCTCTTCGGTGCTCAGCTCCTCGAGCTGGTCTTCGAAGATGGCGTTGTTCTTCTCGATAAGCACGTTCAGGAAGCCGCGGAAGAGCTGCAGGGGCGAGGCTCCGATCCTCCTCTTGCCTTCATGTTCGATGTAGCGGGTGAGCCACTGGACGTAGAGGAAGCCGATCAGGGTGCTGATGAGGAAGCCGAGGGTGCTGGCGAAGAAGCGGAGGGAGAGGATGAAGATGGCGGCAATGAGGCACAGCAGGGGTTGGAGGATCGCTGCGATGAAGCGTCGAGTCGTCGTCGCTGAGGAGATCGGGTAGATCGCTAGGAATCTCAGGGGAAGAACGAAGAACATGCCCAGGAAGAGGGGGTCGTCTGGGAACTTGAAGGGGGCATAGGCGAGGGAGATGAAGGCGCCCAGGAAGATGCTTCCCACCCAGAGGAAAGACGAGAACAGTGAAAGGGACAGGGACCTCCTCAGGTAGAACAGGCGGTCGTCTCTCAGGACGACCGCACGCGTGATCAGGTCAGCGGCTACTGAAGGGATCGTGAGTCCGATCAACCCGAAGAAGAACCCTTGGAGCGCCGCGTTCCATGAGAAAGTGGCCATGAGAAAGGAGATAACACATCCGATGATGTTAGTCATGAACAGGAGTAGAACGATAATCCGCCGTGACGGGAACGCGAGCTTTCGAACGAAATTGTAGTAGGGAGTCGTTCCCTTGATTCTGAAGTAGTCCTCGCTGCTCACTAACCTGTACTCCTGTTGAACGCATGAAGACGGAGAGTCGGTGATCGTGGTGGGGATTACTGGAGGAGGGCCTTCGCCACCCGCAGAGCGAGCGCGGGGTGCGAGAGAAGCTTCTTCCCAACCCTTTCAATGTTCTGGCCGTTCGCCAAGTCTATCACGTCTTCGCCGGTGAGAATCCCTGCAAGCTGGTTAAGGTCGTCGTCACTCAGCTTTTCGAAGATCCGCATCGCCTTAAGGCTTTTCCTGATCCGGGTTCCGTATTCTAGGTTGAACATGTCCGTGTACTTGGAGAGCTGGCGCTCACTGTAATCATTTGACTCGAAGGCCTCGGTGACGGCCTGCGCCGCTATCCTCCCTGAGACGAGCGCGGTGTGGATTCCGGCCCCTGTGAAGGCGATGACTTGACCGGCTGACTCCCCGCTGAGGAGGACGTTGTCGCTGACGAACTTGTCGATCTGGCCGCTGATGATGATGGGGGCACCTCCGACCGACAGGGTCTTGGCTTGGGAGAATCGCTCATGGTGCCTATGAATGTACTTGTCAAGGAAGTCTTTTGCGATCGCGCCGCGAACCCCGACGCCGACGTTCACTAGGCTTTTGCTCTTGGGGAAGAACCAGAGGTAGCCGCCGGGTGCAACCTGCTTGCCGAAGTAGAACTCCGTGACCCGCTCGTCGGGCACGTTGCATCCATCCATCGAGTACTGGATGAGGGAGATCATCTCGATGCCTGTGGCGTTGAAGAACTTTCTTCTGACGATGGAGTTGAAGCCGTCGCACCCCAGTAGGATCTTTGTGTTCACGAGGCGTTCCTTTCCGTTCTGGATCACCTTCACGGTTGCTTGGTTAGAGGATCTTTGGCAGTCTTGCACGTTCGCGTTGAAGAAGAGGTTTGCACCTTTCTTCTTCGCTTCGGAGGCGAGCACTCTGAGGAAGCCCGCCTTGTTGAGCACGTATCCCGTGCCGATTGTCTCGAACTCCCTCTCGATCTTCACCACTTTCGTCTCATCCGGAGGGTACACGTAGGCGCCGACGATGCGATTGAGGAGAAAGCTCTTATCGCCCGAGATCTCGGCGTCTCTGATGGAGTTCTCCGAGACCGCCTCCCCGCAGACCTTCTTTCCGACGTCAGAGTCCTTCTCGAACAAGGCGACGCTGTACCCTTTCTCCGCGATCTTCCGTGCGCCCATTAGACCTGCGGGGCCACCGCCTACGACGACCGCGTCGTAAGAATCCACTCTCCTCGCCCCTTCTGCTTTTCTTTGCTTACACGCCTGCTCTTGATATAAATATTTGGAGTTACCTTTAAAAGGGCACTGACCAAGCCTCGTTGTAGCAGGAAGCCCCTGTTCAGCTGAAGGGAGATGGAGACACGTCAGGTCGGGCTTTCAGCTCGCCTCAAAGGGCTCGCCACGATTCTGCGCCCCATCAACTGCGCCATGATGGGGTTTGGTGTCTTTATCGGTGAGTTCATTGCTGCCGGCGGGCTCCCACCCCTGAGCAGTATTCTGCTGGGGTTCTTCGTCGGCTTCCTCTTGACAGGGGGCACCATGGCAGTCAACGACTACTATGACGTTGAGATTGACAGAGTCAACGCCCCCAGACGGCCTATTCCCTCGGGAACCATCAGTCTGCGTGAGGCGCTGGTCTTTGGAATTCTCCTTGCAGCTATTGGCTTGCTCCTTGCCGCTGTCACGAACGTTCAGACGTTTGTCGTCGCTCTTGTCGCGTTCATCATGATGGTCTACTATAACACGGCGGGAAAGCGGACAGGGTTTTTCGGAAACATGATCGTGAGCATCTGCGTCGCATTGACCTTCACATATGGCGGCTTCGTTGTTGACGCTGTTCCAGTCATATTGATCATTTTCTCATCGCTGGCTTTCTTCTCTAATCTGGGAAGGGAGGTCACGAAGGGTATCGCGGACGTCAAGGGCGATGCGGTGAAA
>CAYSNV010000073.1:0-5683 GCA_964432545.1 uncultured Candidatus Bathyarchaeia archaeon
GGATCCTTGCTGAAAACCCAGCTGTCGCGCACCTGCCCCTCCTCATCCAAGAGGAAAAGGCCCAAAGCGTTGTCTGCCAGGTACCCGTCCATCGCCATCTCACACCTCTATTACACTTAAGTAAATGATAAAAGGGTATTTCAACGTAGCATTAGTGAAGTGAGGGAATAAATCTTTGCCAGAGCTCGATCTGCATGGTCGCTGAGACATCGGTTAGCTTCGCCGGCTTGAAGTTCAGCAACCCGTTCCAAGCAGCCTCGGGGGTGTTAGGCGCCTCGGCGAGCCTCATGATTGGGGCATTTTCCGCAGGCGCAGGCTGCGTCGTCTCCAAGTCTGTCGGGCTGGCGTC
This sequence comes from uncultured Candidatus Bathyarchaeia archaeon, assembly GCA_964432545.1. Lineage (GTDB taxonomy): Archaea > Thermoproteota > Bathyarchaeia > 40CM-2-53-6 > DTGE01 > CAYSNV01. Next base: position 350 of record CAYSNV010000073.1, read on the forward strand.
TCGGGAGGGGTTCTGCGGCCCGAACGTTGTAGTCGAGAATGACTACGTGATCAACGCGATGGGGTTGCCTAACCCAGGCGTCGATGAGATGATCAAAGAGATCGAGGAGGCGCGGAACGCCGGTGTTAGGGTCATCGGTAGCGTCTACGGCTTCTCCCCAGAGGAGTACACCCTTGCTGCGGAGAGACTAGCCAGCAGCGGTGTCGAGGCTGTGGAGCTCAATCTCTCCTGTCCTACCGTGAGAGGCACCGGCTTGGAGATTGGACAAACCCCGGAGCTGGTGAGGAATGTGGTCGAGGCGGTCAAGTCGAGAGTGAAGAAACCGGTCATCGCGAAGTTGACGCCCAACGTCACCGATATCGTGGAGGTTGGAAAGGCCGCGGTCGACGCCGGCGCTGACGCCTTGACGGCCATAGACACCCTCAGAGGAATGGCCATCGACGCCGACGCCATGCGGCCGATTCTTTCAACAGGGATCGGTGGGGTATCAGGGCCGGCTGTCAAGCCCGTGGCGGTGAGGTGCGTGTACGAGCTGTACGCCAGCTTGGATGTTCCTGTAATCGGCTGCGGTGGAGTCGTCGACGCGAATGATGCGGTCGAGTTTTTCCTTGCAGGGGCTTCTGCTGTTCAGGTGGGGACTGGGATCCTGTATCAGGACTTGGGCATCTTCAAGAAGCTCAATGACGGTATTCGGGCTTATCTGAAAAAGAAGGATGTGGCAGATCTCACCTCACTCATCGGGAAGGCGCATCGCTCAAGATCTTAGACCTCTCTTTTGCTCGCGATTCGGTACACTTCGACGCCCCCTCCGCGCGCACTTTCCAGAACCCTCCCTTCCAGTCCTCGCGCGACGATCGCTTTCCGCACCTTGCTTAGATCCAGGTTATTGTGCGACGCGTAGCCTGCTGCAAGCCGGCACACCTGTCCCACGGCCGAGTCCGTGGCGATCGTCTCAACCTCAACCACCACGGGCGCACCTGTCTTGTCCTTGAGAAGAACATCTATGACGCCTGTAGGTACGGGCACGTTCGGAGCGACGCACTTCATGCCCTCCTCGATCATTGAGGGATCTTCACATACTATCTTGGCGATTGGATCCTCGAGAATCCCTTTGGAGGCAGCGTAGCCGGTGGGGCCGCGCTCAAGAAACGCCTGCAGGAAGTCTTCGACCCCGGCATAAGCTGTTCCGGTAAGATGGGGGTAGATGTCCACCGCTTGCCCGTTCTTGTCGTAGAGAATCAGTATTGGCGTGTTCTGAAGATTGAGGTTCTTCGTCCCTGACAGAGGAAGGATGAAGTTCCTTGATGAAACAATCCTCCCTCGAACCTGAGGTGGAACACTCCGAATGTCCCTCTTCAACCTTTCAATCGAAGGGTCGTCGGGGGATCCGATCTTGCTGAAAGCCGTTTCGACGTGCCATCGGTGCTCGATGTCCTCCGCTAGTTGGCGATAGAGGCTGAGCCTCTCCTGATACCTCTGACTGTCTGCGTAGATGATGCAGAGACGCACCGCCTGTCATATCCGCAAGAACTGTGGACTACTGCTTATTGCGTACCCCATGAATATTTTAACCTTCTTCGTCGCACGTCTCCACCCCGTGTGAAGGCCACCCATGTTTTCGAGGCGCAAGGTGAGCTCCCACGAAAGCGCAACAATTAAATTGAAGATACGAAGTGAATTGTCTACAACTAGGGCGAAGCAAGCCTCACATTCAGGGAGAGAAGTCTGATGAAAAGGGTCTTGGCAACATACTTCCTCGCCGTTGGATTAGTCCTCTTGACGCTCGCCCTCTATCTCCAAGGTCTTCAGACGCTGAGACAGATCGCTGACCAGTTCATGCCAGTACTTCCATAGGCCCATGCGAGGAGTCTCAAATGAGAGTCAGAATATGGCCCTTCAGATACGCGGTCCAGCTAGCCTTCTTCTTCGCCTTTAACGTCGTCTTACTAGACATCTTTTTCCCCAGTTTCGCAACGAAGAGCTACACTCTCCCTCTCCCTGTCTTGGCGAGTCTCAACTCCCCGTGGACAGCCGCGGTTGGCTCGCTCGATTTGATTCAAGCCTCCTTAAGCGAAATGGTCTTTCCCATCGCGGTCTTGGCGTCGATCTTCGTCATCGGAGCTGTGGCTGGAAGAGTCTTCTGCGGATGGGCATGTCCCGTCGGATTCATCCAAGACTTGGTAATCAGCGTCCGTGGGACGCGCCCACATGTCGCAAGAACCACTCACAACTGGGCCAAGAACTTCAAGTTCTTCATTCTCTTCATCGGCCTTTTGCTCTCTGTCTCTCTCGCCCTCTCACTGTATTTCAACGTCGGCTATCAGTATGCTTCTGCGTTGGGGATCTTCGCAAATGGTCCGTTGATCATGCTCTCTCCTGAAGGAACCCTATTCGGGACCATCCCAGCTTTGATCTACATGATCCAGAACTCTCTTCTGCAGAGCGTGCAAGCCCCTCCGATCGTGAGGCTGATCATTCTCGGGATCTTCTTCATAGGCGCCTATAGCGTTCCTTGGTTTTGGTGCCGATATGCGTGCCCCATGGGGGCGTTGATGGGGATCTTCGCGCGTTTCAGCCTGCTAGGGCTGAAGAGGAAGCCTGCCAGATGTCAGAAGTGCCCCTCTTGCGTGCGAGCGTGCCCGACTCAGGTGCCGATCCTGGAGTACCCGTTCGAGAAGTTTAACGATCAGGAATGCGTCCTGTGCATGGAGTGCGTGGACGCGTGCGAGCACGCCGCCCTCGCGCCTAAGTTTCCCTAGACGTTTTACGACTCGTCTCTCACAGCAGCTATATATCGGTCGCCTCCTATTCTTAGCCCCGCTGAGCCGGTTGAGATCCCTATGACCGAACTAGACCTCATCATCATCGGGGGAGGCCCGGCAGGGCTCACCGCCGCCATCTACGCCCAGAGAGCCAGGCTCGTCACCATTCTTCTTGAGAAATCGCTACTTGGAGGTCAAGTCGCCTACTCCGGACCCATCGAGAACTACCCTGGCTATCTTGAGACTACAGGGCTTGAGCTTGCCGGGAGAATGGAGGAGCAGGTGCGCCGGCTTAATCTCGACATCGTCTATGAGACAGCCAAGGCGATCTCCTTGGAGGGGCCGATGAAAGCGGTCACGACCGACAAGAAGGTGTACCATGCAAAATCCGTCATCATCGCAGTCGGAGATGAGCCCCTAACCCTTGGGCTTGAGAACGAGCGAAGGCTCATAGGGCGAGGCGTCTCTTACTGCGCAACTTGCGATGGCCCTCTTTACAATGGGAAGAAAGTCGCGGTTGTCGGCGGGGGAGATTCCGCGGTGACCGAGGCGCTCTATCTCACAAAGATAGCCAAAGCCGTCTATCTTATCCACCGCAGAGATACCTTGAGAGCTGAGAAACTCAACGCCGAGAGACTCCTTTCCAAGGTCAATGTTGAGCCGCAGTGGAGCACTGTCGTCACCGAGATAAATGGCGACGAAAAGGTGGAGAGTCTGACCCTTAAGGACGTTAAGACAGGGGAGAGCAGAGAACTCGCCGTCGACGGAGTCTTCATCTACATCGGGAGGAGGCCACAGACAGGTTTCCTCGCCAACATTCAAAAAGACGAGTGGGGATACATCCAAACCGACTCTCTCATGCAGACCTCGATGAAAGGGGTTTTCGCAGCTGGCGACTGCGCCTCGTACAACTGGAGACAGATTGCGTCAGCGGTGGGGGAGGGAGCTAAGGCCGCGATCTCAGCGATCAAGTATATCGAGCGCGAGTTCACGTAGCCAGATACAGTTTAGGAAGTCCAGTTTGATTTGATCTTGACCATCTCCGGTTCTCCGTTCTAGGGCTCCTTAGCGGTATCGTGAGAACTAGGAGGGTGCGTGGCAATGAAGTCGCCGAGAGGACAGGTCCGAGCGGTCTGCCTGATCTCCACGGGCCTTGACTCACCCGTCGCCGCCTATTTGACCGTCCGCTCAGGCGTAGTGCCGGTACTTCTCAGTTTTGCCCACGACGAAGCTGACAGTGGCACCGGGGGCAGGCTCGAACGAATGATAAGGAAGGTGAAGGAGTCTACCAAGGCCGGATCCCTCGTCACGTATATCGTTCCTCATCGAGACGTTCTTCAGGAGATTGTAGCGAGGGCTCCGCAGAGGTTAACATGCGTGCTCTGTCGCCGGATGATGCTTCGTGTCGCCTTGCGGATTGCCCGTCTGGAAGATGCATCCTTCATCGTTACAGGGGAGATCCTCGGTGAGCACGCCAGTCAAACCCTTGAGAACATCTTTGCAGAGAACAGCGCCTCACGTGGGATGCCGATAGTGCGGCCGCTAATAGGGATGAATAAGCTGGAGGTAGAGGAGATCGCGCGCAAGATTGGGACGTACCAGATAGCCGCCGAGCGATCGACTGTCTGCCCGTACGTCCCTGAGAGGCCGAGAACAGCAGCTCGTGTCGAGGAGGTCGCCGCCGCTGAGGCGAGCCTTGGCGTCGAGGAAGTTGTGGAGCGTTGCCTCCGCGCTGCAAGGAAGTCTGTCATTCAAAACACTGCGTGAGAGCGTAGCCGTCCCATGTTCTGGCGGCGTCACGGATAGCACGCGTTGCGTTGCCGATCCCTCGCGTAGAATCAGGAGGTCTCAGCTCCTTTCCGAGCGTCACCTGCGAGATTTCCAAAACATTTTATAAGGCGGGAATAACACCGTTATAGGTGTGGTTCGGTTGAGGCCGCCCTGCGAACAAGTAGTAAGAGACCTATTGCCAGCGTTGAGGGCCTTGGTGGCGAAGGAGTTGGTGAAGAGGCACAATTACTCCCAAGTCAAGGCAGCGCGCAAGCTGGGGACAACTCAGGCTGCGGTGAGCCAGTACATCTGCTCCAAGAGAGGCGGAAAGCCGATCGAGGGAGTTCTTGCCTCACCGGGGCTGAAAAAGGAGGTTCAACATCTCGCAGACAGAATAGTGAAGGGCGACATCACAGCTGACGACGTGAACTTGAGGATGTGTAAACTGTGCAAGGCTGTGAGGACGAAGACCTAAGGTCTCTGCGACATCCTTAAACCGGCTGAGCGTTAGGATTATAACTCGCGTGCCGGAGTATTTCCATCTAGCCAGTGAATGCCGGGGTGGCTGATCGGTTCAAGCGGCGGGCTGCAGAACCAGTCTTTTCGAGGACACCCGCAGTAAAGTACGAAACGCTGAGATGGGTTCAATTCCCATCCCCGGCTCCAAACATTTTGTTCAATTCCCATAATATTTAAATAGAATAGCGTGCAGAGAGAAAATCGAGCAATTTTGCAGCTTTTCGTCCACATTACCACGCGGCGAATCGAGAGAGCCCTCCAATCAATCCGCGAGAACATGAAG
>CAYSNV010000074.1:0-5542 GCA_964432545.1 uncultured Candidatus Bathyarchaeia archaeon
CAGCAGGGAGAGCGTTTCGAGGAGGTAAGGTATCAGGTGCCAGTTGCTGCGTGCCACGTTCTTTATCCTCTTGAGGATGATGTCGGCGTCTGACAGCGTCTGGTAGGCTGCGCTCAGCCTCCCCGGCTGGTCTCTGTAGATGTAGGGGAGGTTGTCATGAATGGTTAGAAGGACCTCGTCCTTGTAGAGCGGGGTGTCCGAAGAGTTCAGTATGGCGCGCGCCTGCGCCATGCTCTTGGCCGTGACAAGCTGGGTCAGCGTCTCCTGCAAATCGAGCGTTTGGCGCCGCTCTGAAAGGTTCACAACCTCTTTCGTCTTCAGCACCCTGTCGCGCGCGTACATCTGGAGATCGTTGAGGGCCGATCTCACGTCACCCCTACTGTTCTTGGCGATCAGCTTCATCGCCTCATCGTCCGCCTTGACTCCCTCCTTCTTGCAGATGTGGCGCAGGAAGGCCACCAGAAGGGGCATCCGCACCCCATGCATCTGCACAGGCTGGGAGGCGTGGACGATGGCGGCGATTTTGGCGTCCTCGATGCTGTTGGCTGCCAGAAGAACCGGCACCGCGGACTCCTCGATGATCTTGAGGATCGCCGCGACGCCTCCGTAGTCCTCCCGTCCGTAGATCCCGTCCACCTCGTCAAAGAAGATGATGGTGCCCTTGCTTTTCTTGAAGATCTGCTCGAGGGAGATGTTCTGTGAGGCTCTGCCGGCGATCTGGTTGATCTTCTCCTCGGTCCGCTGGTCGCTGGTGTTCAGCTCGATGAGGTTGTAGTTGAGCTCCTCCGCGAGAACGTGGGCGAGCATCGTCTTCCCCGTTCCAGGCGCGCCGTAGAGGAGGAGGGGTTTTGCGCCAGGCTTCCACTTCTTCAGCCAGGTGACGGCCTGGGACTTCGCCTGCTCGTTTCCCAGGATCTCGCTCATCCTGGCGGGCCGGTACGTCTCAGTCCACATCGTCACGGCTCTTTTTTCTCCGCGCCGATGCGCGCCAGCTGAGCCAAGAAGGCGCTGAGCTGGATGTCCTCGTTCGCCCCCTCCACCAGCCGGTAGTCGTAGTCGCCCAGCAGGCTCACCGCCTTCAACTGCTGGTCAGCCGTGAGGAGGGGGGTCTGAAAGATCTCGCGGTGGATCTGCCGGACGATCTCCCGTCCGGGCAGCGCGTGCTTGATCATGAGCTGGTAGAGGTGGTTGCGTGCTTTGGTGAAGTCGCCGCCGATGGCGAGGTTCAGCATGGTCTGGATCTCTTGGGGTGCTGCCTGATGCGTGATCTCGAGAACCGTCTTGGCGTCAACCTTGCCCTTCGAGAGCGCGACGGAGGTCTGCAGGAGGTTCATCGCCTTCCTCAAGTCTCCTTCGTTGCCTTCGACGATCTGGGAGAGGCCGTCCGGGGTTATCTCAGCCTTCTCGTTCTTGGCGATGCGGGCGAGGTGGGAATCGATCTGCTCTTCGCTGAGACGCTGGAACTGGAAGATGGCGCAGCGGCTCTGGATCGGCGGGATGATGCCGCTGAGATAGTTGCAGATGAGGATGAACCGCGTCACGCGGGAGCTCGTCTCCATAATCCTCCGCAGCGCGTTCTGAGCGGGCTCTGTCATCTCATCGCACTCGTCGAGGATGATGAACCCGTACGCAGTCTTGCCCCCGCCCATCTTGGCGATCTGGGAGAACTGCTTTACCGTCTGCCGGACATCCTCGATCTTCCGCTCGTCAGAGGCGTTCAGCTCAAGCGTTGAGGACCTCCACGCGGGGCCGAGGACCTCCGACACGACGCATAACGCGACGGACGTTTTTCCTGTGCCCGGGGGGCCTGAGAAGAGCAGATGGGGGAGAGTCTCGGTGTGCTTGAGAAGCGACTTGAGGCTGAGGATCACTTCTTTCTGGTTGACAACCTCGTCCAACTTCCTGGGGCGGTACTTTTCGACCCACATCACATCGTCTACGCTCATCGCAAAACCCTGTACTATCGAATGGCTTCAGCCGCACTATACAAAAGCTGCCGATGATATTTTAATCTTGAGGGTGTCCGCTCTCACCTGACCGTAGCGCGCATGAGGATTGCGTCCTCTTGACAGCACACGTAACAGGGAGATCGATGCGAGGACAACCGTTTTCTTTAAAGACCTCCCAGCTTCTACTCGGAGCGTGCAAGAGTCAAACCTCACCAATGCGATTGCACCGAAGTCAAGGTCCAGACCACAATCGGTGGAAGAATGACCCGCCCCTCAACGCCCGGAAGCGCAGGCCTCACCGCGGAGAAGGTCAAGTCACTCCGAAAGCTCATCTACAGTTACTACAGGAAGCACGGCCGCGGACTCCCATGGCGCCTGACAAGGAATCCCTACCATGTCCTTGTCTCAGAGATCATGCTCCAGCAGACGTCTGTGGGAAGGGTGGCTGAAAAGTACGAGAAGTTCCTCGCAGCCTTTCCAGATCTCTCATCCCTAACGAAAGCGCCCCTTCAAGAGGTGTTGAAGGTGTGGCAGGGGCTGGGATACAATCGGCGGGCGCTGGCACTGAAACAGATTGCAGAGCTCGTCGTCACCAGATTCAATGGCGTTCTCCCGTCATCACCAGAGACCCTAGCCTCCTTTCCCGGCGTCGGCCCCTACACCGCGTCCGCGGTCTGCGCATTCGTCTACAGCCAGCCCACAGTCTTCATCGAAACGAACATCCGAACCGTCTTCATCCACTTCTTCTTCAAAGACCGAAGGCCGGTCAGCGATCGTGAGATTCTCTCTCTGGTCGAGAAGACCTTGGACAGGTCGAATCCGCGGGAATGGTACTACGCCCTCATGGACTACGGCGCGATGCTGAAGAAGCGTGTTGGGAATCTCAGCCAGCGGAGCTCCTACTATCGGAAGCAGCCCCCTTTCCAGGGCTCTGACCGGCAGATTCGCGGCATCGTCCTCAAGACTCTTACTGCCGGAAACGCGATGTCGGAGAGGGAGATCGCACGGCGTCTCCAGACAGATCCCGGAAGGGTGCGAAAAGTCCTGCTCCAGCTGGAGAGAGAAGGCTTCGTCAAGAGGCAGGCAGGACGCTTCACGATCGCCTGAGGGTGGAGGAGCCCTGGTTGGGGCGGGAGGAGCGCGTGACCGCCTGCCCCGCGTCTTCACTTCTCCCGCGTCGAGGCCTACTTCAGGGGCGTCGCGGGCCGTTCTAGCTTGTGGGTATGCCGCCTGTAGAACGCCGTCTTGACGACCTCGGCAAGCAACAAGTAGAGGCCGACGAGCCCTGCTAGGATGAGGTAGAAGCTTCCCGGGGGTTGGACGAACCTGAACAATGCTCCCAACGGGGTGAACGGTAGGATGAGCGAGAGGGCGACGAAGCCAAGGCTGGTCAACAACAGGAGCCTGCTCGGCCTGCTCTTATAGAATGGCGTGATCCGCGTCCGTATCAGGAAGATGACCAGCGTCTGGGTGCAGAAGGACTCGAGAAACCACGCTGTCTGGAAGAGGTGCTCTGTCGCCTTGAAGATCAGCAACATGATGAAGAAGGTGAGGAAGTCGAAGACGGAGCTTACGGGGCCAAGGTAGATCATGAACTTCTTGATGAAGCCGATATCCCACCGCTTGGGCTTCTGGATGTACTCTTGGTCGACGTTGTCGGTGGGTATCGTGGCCTCTGAGAGGTCGTAGAGGAGGTTGTTGAGCAGGATTTGAATCGGGAGCATGGGCAGGAAGGGCAGGAACAGGGAGGCCACGGCGACGGTGAACATGTTGCCGAAGTTTGAGCTCACCCCCATCATGATGTACTTCATGGTGTTCCCGAACGTCTTCCTCCCCTCGATCACGCCTTCCTGGAGCACTCTCAGACTCTTGTTCAGCAGGATGATATCGGCCGACTCCTTCGCCACGTCGACGGCGTTGTCGACTGAGACGCCCACGTCCGCTGTCCGCATCGAGGGCGCGTCATTGATGCCGTCGCCGAGAAACCCTACGACGTGGCCGTTACTCTTCAACGCGTTCATGATCCGGTCTTTCTGGGCGGGGGTGATGCGGGCGAAGATGTTAGCCTCCTCCACGACGCGCGCCAGCGCGTCATCGTGCATCTGACCGATCTCTCCTCCAAGGACGACCCGCCTCACCTTGAGGCGCAGTTTTTCGCAGACCTTTCCTGTGACCAGCTCGTTGTCGCCGGTGAGGATCTTCAGCTGGATCCCCGCGTTGCTGAGGAGCTTCAGGGATTCCTTGGCGGTCTCTTTGGGGGGGTCGATGAAGGCGACGAATCCGAGGAAGACCATGTCGGTCTCGTCGTTTATCGAGTAGACTCGCTTGTGGACTCTGATCTTCCTGTAGGCGACCGCTAGGACTCTGAACCCTTCAGAGCTGAGGCTGTGATAATTCTGCTTGATCCGCTCTCGCACGTCTGCGTGGAGGTCGAGGACCTTGTGCGTTTGTTCGTAGAGGGTGCATACTCTGATGATCTCTTCAGGGGCGCCTTTGGCGATGAGGACGCGCAGGCCTCTGCGCTCAACGACTACCGAGACCCGTTTTCGCGTGAAGTCGAAGGGGACTTCATCGACCTTCTGGTATCCTTCCACCTTGATGTCCTTGTGCTTCAGTATGGCCTCGTCGAGGGGGCTCTTCAGCCCCGTCTCGTGGTAGCTGTTGAGGAAGGAGTAGCGCAGGACCTTCTCGTCGTCGTTCCCTTCGAGGTCTACGTGGAGGACGAGGGTGATCTTGTTCTCGGTGAGGGTGCCAGTCTTGTCGGTGCAGAGGACGTCCATGCTCCCGAAGTTCTGGATTGAGGCGAGGCGCTTCACGATGACGCCTTTGCGGGACATCGCGATGGCGCCTTTCGAAAGGTTCACCGTCAGGATCATCGGCAGCAGCTCCGGCGTTAAGCCTACCGCGAGGGCCACCGCGAACAGGAGAGACTCCAAGACGCCTCTCCTGTAGAGCGCGTTGATGAAGAACACGAACAGGACCAAGATGAAGGTGACCTCCATGATGAGGTACCCGAACCTCCTCAGCCCCCTCTCAAACTCGGTCTCCGGAGCCCGAGCCACAAGTCGCCTCGCGATCTTCCCATACTCCGTCCAGTTCCCCGTCCTCACCACCACCGCGGTGGCGGTTCCACTGACTACGGAGGTTCCGAGGAACAGGCAGTTGCTCCACTCGGTGATCGTTGCGTTCCTCTCTTGGGCGGGGCTAGGCGTCTTCTCGACGGGGAACGACTCGCCTGTTAACGCAGCTTGGCTGACGAAGAAATCCTTGGCCTCGATGACCCGCGCATCAGCGGGAACGATGTCCCCCACCGACAGGAGAACGATGTCGCCGGGAACGATCTCCGGCAGCTTCACCTCCCGCCTGGTGTGGTCTCTGAGAGCTGTCGCGGTTGTCGTCACTTTCTCCTTCAAGATCTCCGCGGCGTTTTCAGCTTTCGACTCCTGGTAGAAGAGGAGAACGATGCTGATCATCACGACCGAGAAGATGATCGCGGCGTTGACGATCTCGCCGAAGAGTCCTGAAATCATGCCCGCCATCAGCAGGATGACGACGAGGGGGCTTCTGAAGTTTGACAGAAACCGGGCGGCGGC
>CAYSNV010000075.1:0-5414 GCA_964432545.1 uncultured Candidatus Bathyarchaeia archaeon
ATCCAAGTCCACAGAGCCGGACTTCAGAATCGGACCTTGAGAGACCTGCGAAGTGCCGCGATGCCTATGAGTCCTGTTCAGAGGGTACCCTCCTAGAAAATCGTTAAACGAAGGCATGATGAAAAGCTGTGAGACCTTCGCCGCCTGGCCGAACCTATCTCTCAGCGTCTCTCCAACTGTCCCCTTCACGCTTATTCTCATAGACTTCAGCAGGGCTGCCCCCAATCGTTCCGGATCTACAGGGGCCTTAACCCATACCTGCTTTGCTACCGAACGTCCACCGCCCGCCCCCACCTCGAGGATCGGGTGGACGTGCCCCATGACGAGTCTCCTGCAGCTTAGAAGGTTGGGAGAGAACCAGGCATGCCCGTGGATGAACCCTGTATCCCCGATCACATGGCCCTGAACAGGCAGGATCTCGACCGCCTCAGCCGTTAGGGAGTCAAGGTTGCCGTCGTGATTCCCGGGGATGACAAGGACTCCTTCAACAAGTCTCTGAACCTCCTCAAGAAACTCGGGAACGTCCTTCCACTCCTGAAGTACTGTCTTGGCCACTGTCTGTTTGATGTCACCGAGAATCAGAAGCGTGGTGGGTTTGGTGAGAGCCACCAGCTCGCCGACCTTGGCAAGGAGACGCTTGGTCTGTGAGGGGATGTGGAAACCCTTCTCTGCTAGCGAGGCCTCCCATCCTATATGGAGGTCTGAGAACACTAGTGTACGTCTGTCTTCTTTCACCAACAGCGCGGGATAGTCAGCTACCCATTCGATCATTCGGTATAGACATCACGTGCCGTGTAGAAAAACCTTTACATCCTACTACTCGCCTATCACGGGTGGATAGGAAACTGATGCCCGCCGAGAGTGATCAGCGAGGAGAAGACGAAGTCTCTGCCTTGGACGAAACGATCCACTTGACAATCTCCACAGCCGAGTTGAACAGTTTAGCAGCAGATGCGTTGAGAAGGAGATTCACTGACAGATTTGACAAGGCGTTGGATCTTCTTGAGAAGAACTCCGTCAAGAGATACCTCTTTAGGCCAAGTTCCAGAGTGATCTGGGCGGTTCACGGTAGAACACAAGTATATCAGGTCATACCTGCCTCGAACTATTGCAGCTGCGATGATTTCTACTTCAGGGCCATGGGGGACGAAAAGAGAGTGTGCTACCACATCATCGCCCAAAGGCTCGCCTTCGCGCTACATAAGTATGAGACAGTCGAACTGGCAGACTCCGCGTACGCACGGATAACTAGGAAGTGGAGGCCAAGGAGAACAAAGTCTATATCCCCCTGAATAGCTCTTACCGCGATGAAGGCGAAACGGGTATGACTGTTGATGAGATGTATGGACTGCTGCAGACAGGCCTGCTGGTCTTGTCATTCATTATTATGGTCCTCATCTTCATACGCCTCTCCTACGAGAGAGAGGAGAAGAGCGGGGGGTCAGGAGCTTAAGGCTTGAGAGGACGTGTCTGGCAAGCGTACTACGAAGCGGGACCGTACATTTCGAATCTGAATTGGCTGAAGGAGATCATTAGGAAGAACATCGGTAACGTGGCTGATCTGGGCGAGTTTCAGCAGAGGTTAAAGAGCGAAGAAAAGAATCTGGCTGAGACCACTAAGCGTAACGATCTGAAGATCTACCTTATGTATCTTGAAGGGAAAGGGTAGTAGCTAGTCCCAGAAGGATCGTGTTCGAGCGAAGTTCCTTTCCGCCTTCAGTATGTCTACGTAGAATTCGTCCTCCCGGTGGTGAGGCCTCCTCAGAATCCGCGTCGCCGTCGTCGGACCCACCCCCCGAGCAGCCAACGCGATCACAGCTTTCTTCCCGTACACCTGAACGAGGCTCGCGCTCCTCCAACCCCTGATCCAGACGCCGGCCTCGCCTTCGGTGAGTTTTTGCCGACCTCTCTTCTTCCGGACTGTTCGCAGAAGCTCGTTGTCGTCAGGATAGGTCACCGCTGTTAACGTTGACCGACACCTGCTGCACGATATCTTCTGGTCAAGCTGTTTCACAACCCTTATCCCCTCCCAGTCCCCCTTGTGCATGCACACCAGCTTCACGCGCTCAGAAAGGAGACGCTCCTGGACAATCTGCGCGAGGGGTTTGGTAACGGTCGCCGGCCTCAGCAGGTCATGGGGGACCAGCTTATCCAATATCGGCATTGCAAGAGGCGAGCAGCTGAGGTCCTTAACTCCGACAATATCGACGGCGATATCCTTGCTTTGAATTCGGCTCAAGACGCTCTCGGTGTTTCTGATATCGAGTTTTTCGGTGAAGAGCTCTTTCTTGGCCTCCACATCTATTGGGGAACCCTTGAATATTTGCGCAAGGGTCCTCGCCTTGCTTGTGCTGTAATCTGCCTTTCTTTCAATGACGCCGAACCTGCGGGCAACGTGCCAAAGTCTCCAAAGGAAAGCGTCGGATGCCTCGAGCGACCTCTCTATCAGGGGAGCCAGCTCGCCAGGCTTGAGGTTGGAGAGCGACTTCTTGATCTCGAAGGGATCAACAGGGTAGGGGAGCACGATTGCGAGCCTGTACGGGTCGGCTTGATAACGCGAGGAGATGTTGTATCTCGAGTTCAGGAGTGTGGTCAAGGCTAGCCCCAAGGTCTCGTTAACTAGGTTCCCGAAACAGGCGTGAATGACGACCGAGTTCTCGAACCGCTCCATAGTCATTCTGTTATGGGCTGGGAGCAGGAAATTCTTCAGATGCTCATGAATGGTTTCCGCCACCTTCGTTATCGAGGTGAGCGTCGCGCCGGTCTCTCCGGCCAAGTCTTGAAGCGCGTCTTCGCTCTCAAGACTGTCAGCGATAGACTGTCTGAGTCTGCCCACCTCCATCGCGGTCTCGTACTCTACAGGGATTATCTCGCCCTCCCAGCTAGGTATCGCGTCCAGCGAGGGAGTTGTAGGTTCAACATCTACCGTCCGCTTCTCTTCGTCCTTGCTGACGACCCGCCACGTGTGGCCGTGCATGATGAAGTCAGTGCCTGAAGTGCAGCGCTTGGCGACGAACTCCTGGTCGAGGGACCCTATTCTCCTTTTCGAAATGAAGTCAAAGACGGTGAACCGTTTCACGTCGGGAATGACCGAGAGGTTCTCGAAGTAGTATTGGTACGCTCTAAGCGACTTGACGCGGAGAGTGCTGTCTCTGACCTTAAGTAGGTTTATCCGCTCCAACTGGTTCACAGTGTCCATGAAATCCTCGGTTGCCAAGTCTCTGTAGGGATACGATCTAGTGATGATGGAATAGGCCTTCTCAACCGACATCTCTTTCTCATCCAGCGTCAAACCCACTAACTGATGCGCCAGAACATCAAATGGTTCGCTGAAAACGGACAGCCGCTCGAGGTCTTCACCCTTCGCGCGTTTCAACAGGACGATGGACTCAAGAATATCATCCGCCCAGCCTGCAATGATCCTTCCTTTCGGGGTGGTGTCGAGGGCATGACCGCTTCTTCCTATTCTCTGAACGAGTTTCGTCGCTTGGCGCGGGGACATGTACTGGACGACGAGTTCCACTGTTCCGACGTCGATCCCGAGCTCGAGAGATGAGGTACAGATAACTCCCTTCACCTCGCCTTCCTGAAACCTCTGTTCGACATCCTCACGGATCTCTTTGGACAGAGAGCCGTGGTGTACCCGAACAGCAAGCTGCGCATCTAGCGCGCGAACTAGGGCGCCAAGAGCCTCGGCGTGCTCCCGGGTGTTGGTGAAGATTAGAGTGGACCTGTGCCCGCGGATGAGTTCGATGATCTCTTTAACCCTGCTGACGTAGTTTGCAGGTATCCCGAGTCTTTCGGCGTCTTCTGCATCACTTTGGCTGGGAACTGGGAAATCAACGGTAACGTCGAACCTCTTAATCTCTGGAGACCTGACGACCTCCACCTCTCTGCTGACGCCGCCGAGGAAGGCGGACGCCTTTTCAGCCTCCCCTACGGTCGCTGAGAGACCGATCCTTTGAAAATCCCTGCCAGCAAGATTAGATAACCGTTCAAGACCGATGGAAAGCTGCGTTCCCCTCTTATCAGTAGCCAGCTCATGGATCTCGTCGACGATAACCCATCGCACCGATCGGAGATGTTCCTTCATCCTTTTTCCAGGGAGGATTGCCTGAAGTGTCTCAGGGGTTGTGATCAACATGTCAGGGGGAAAGCGCGCCTGCAGCTCTCGAGCCTTTGCGGGTGTATCGCCGTGTCTCACCCGGACGTCGATATCCAGGGCCACCCCTAGTTCGACGAGTCTTCGATAGATGTCCCTATTCAGGGCCCTTAGAGGGGTGATGTAGAGGACTGAGATGCCGCGGACTTCCTGTTCACCTTTGAGCTTTAGGAGCCGGTCGAAGACGGGAAGAACCGCGGCCAGAGTCTTGCCCATACCTGTCGGGGCAATGATGAGAGAGTTCCTGCCTTTCAGAATCACAGGTATGGCAAGTTCCTGTACCAGGCTCGCTTTCTCCATGCCTGATTCACAGAGGTAACGTACAAGAGGCTCCCGCAACATGGAGAAGACGCTACGCAAAGGATACACCTCGACTGCCGGCGACCTCTTAGTCTAGACGCGGAGAACGGGTCAACAGACATTCGAGGCGCATAGTTTTAAATATTGTGCGTGAGATAGCCTTCAAGACATCTCTGCGGTCTGTGACATAGGTTTTGTGACTAGAAACGTAAGGAAGAGTCGACCAGACCGCGAGGATCGTGGGAGCCCTTGCCAGCTCTCCTTATGGGGTCAAGACTTTGACTGGGGTCGAGGATGTCTTACAGAAGATCCTTGCGAAAAGCCGCAACTTGACCAGAGAACGGGTCGAGGCGCTCATCAAGGAGAGGGTGGAGAGCTACTCTGGCTTCCTTTCGGAAGAGGGGGCGCTACGACTTATAGCGCAGGATCTACTGATCGAGCTGGAAGATAAGGAGGGGCAGCCTGAAAGAACGATCCCTTTACGAGACTTGGTGCCTGGCTTAAATGATGTTAACATAACTGGGAGGGTGTGCATCGTTTGGCCCGTGAGGGAGTTTACCAGACCGAACGGTGAAAAGGGGACGCTGTTGAAGATGCAGGTGGCGGATGGCACAGGGCTAGCCAACACTAACGTGTGGAATCCGGCCAAGGAACTTGTCTCGGAATTGAACGCGGCGCAGGACAGGGTCATCGGGATCTTGCACGCGCGAACAAAGAAGGACATACTCGGAGGAGTGGAGCTTCACCTGGACGACAAGACCTCGATCGACTTCGCGCCGAGATACATAGCCGATGGCCAGATTCCAAGGCTGGAGGACCTCTTCACACGGATAAAGGATCTAAAAGAGGCCAACGGACCTGTAAACGTAAACTGCAGCATGAAGACCCCTATGAGAATATCGGTCTTTGAGAGGGAGGGAAGACAGGGGAGTGTTTTGCGTACGGTCATAGC
>CAYSNV010000076.1:0-3104 GCA_964432545.1 uncultured Candidatus Bathyarchaeia archaeon
GTCTCTGCTTCAGCCGCAGCCCTGAATAGCTTCGCTACCTGAGGAAAGCCGTCTGTTTCCGCCTTCTTCGAGAATGCCGTGTACTTCCTGTTAGCTTGGGATTCTCCGGCGAAAGCCTCCTTCAAACCCTCGTCAGTCTTCATGTCAGATGCCTTCGCAGATATACGAAGTATTCGATTTATTCAACTTTGCTAATGAAGCCAAGTCAGCGCGTGCGAACATGACAGAGTATTTGAACGAGTGGGGCGTCTCGCGCTATGTCACTGCGGCCTTCGCTCCTTATCCACGTGAGGACACGTGCATCCACTCTCGAAAGGAAGATGGTCAGAAGACTTTTAGGATGCAGCGTCTCTACTTCTGGATATGAGATTGGACCTACACGTTCACACCATCTACTCAGCCGTTCCCGGATTTCCCTTTCTGCGAGATAGTTTCAATCACTTCGAAGACATTGTACGGGTTGCGCGTGAGAAGGGCATTGACGGGGTCGGCATAACTGACCATAACACGCTCGAGGGAGCTGTCAGATTCAAGGAGTATGTGAGGAGGAAAGGGTTCAACGTTGAAGTAGTCGTGGGTGAAGAGGTGAAAACCCGCTCAGGCGATATTATCGCCCTCGATATCGAGACGAGAATACCCCCAAGGATGACCGTCGAAGAGACCTTGGATAGGATCAGGGACTGCAACGGTTTGTCCGTTGTCGCCCACCCCTACGCCTATAACGGCGTGGGCGAGGAGATCGTCAGGACTCTAAGGTTTAACCTCATCGAGACTCTGAACTCGTGTGTCCCGTCCAAGATGAATGACAAGGCGAAGGAGCTGGCGGTTCAGCTGGGTTTGCCCGGGGCGGGAGGAAGCGACGCCCATCGACCCGAGGTCATCGGGAACGCCCTTACCGTAGTGCGTGGAGGCGCCCCGGTGAGGGAGTCCCTTGAGAAAGGTAGAACGATCGTGGAGGGGAGAACGAGCCCTCGCTTCGGCGTATTTCAAAAGGTTCTTTTGCGGGCGAGAAATCCGCGTGAAATATTCTACAACCCTTTCCATTAAAGCCGTGGTCGGGAAGGGTTTTTCAGATCGCCAAGATCTCCTTGCCGGGAAGCGGGATCGGGATGTCTCCGCGGATCTTCGCGTCGATCCAGACTCCTGTCTCATAGAACATGGCTTGAGCCAAGCTCATGACAATATATCTGAAATAGGAGGGGCCTCCGTACTCGCGCATGTGAATGACTCTGATGTCGATGTCGCTGAACAGCCGGTCTCTGAAGTTGGCGACGGACCCAACTAAGAAGATTCTTATCGAGTATGGGTAGAGAGATCTCAGCCTAGACGCGAAGGTCTGCGCGATGTACACCTTCTCCAGATTGCTCGTGGGTCTCCAGGAATAGACTCTCCCCATGCGCCACTGGTAGAGGCGTCAGCTACTATAACTGATTTGCACAGGGATGTGCCTAGCTCCACGATCCCGCGCATGAAAGATTGCTGGGGTTTGATTCACGTGGCCTGTGCGCTCAGGGTGAAGGCCGAGCCGGCCTCATCATACGCAGCCGCGTTTCTCCCGATGCTGAAAAGGACTAGAGGCCGAAGAACTGGTCGAGATAGACGATGAACGCGAAGAGAGCTACCCCTACGATCAGGACGGCCACGTTTAGAGGTCTTCTGTCGGCGACGCCCCGTCTCATCAACACGTACCTCACGTTGATGGCGATGTGAATGACGAAGAAGACCATGATCGGCAGGTCGAGGCGTGTGTGCAGGAGGAAGCCGTAGTAGCGATTGAGGAACCCTCGTGTGATCATGTACCCGCTTACCATGAACACCAGGAAGAGGGCGAGGAGGATCCACACGACTATCCGATCGATCGTCTTCAAAGCTAACGAGGGCTTCACGACGTCACCTTCTTAAGGAGTGAAAAGTGAATCGACCCTATTCAGACCTGAGGCCGCTCATGTACCGGTCTTCAGTCCACGGGTCCGCGGTATTGCTGTAGCCCTGCGACTCCCAGAAGCCAAGCTCCTGAAACTCGGTGAACTTGACCGCCCTAACCCACTTGGCGCTTTTGTACGCATACTTCTTGGGGACGACGAGCCTCAGGGGCCCTCCATACCTCGGCTCAAGCTCTCTCCCCTCAAGCTTGTAGGCGAACATGACACCCTCGTCTAGGAGGTCTTTCAGGGGGAGCGAGGTCGTGTACCCTCCCTCGCAGATGATGGTAGCGTACTTGGCGTTCTCTTTCGGCCGGGCCCTCTTGTAGATCGCTCTAAAGCTCACCCCTCCCCACATGTTGTCGAGTTTGCTCCACCCGGTCACGCAGTGAAAGTCCGAGACATCCTCTGTTGCAGGCAGTCTCTGGAACTCTTCCCAGCTTAGCGTAAACGGGTTGTCGACCAGCCCTGAAGCCTGGAAACTCCACGTCTCAGGGTCGAATTCAGGGATCTCACCGACATGCAGGACGCGAAGCTTCTCCACCTCCATTTGCCCTGGAGGAATCCCACTTCTCGACGTTGCCTCCTCCGTCTCGGCTGGCATCTTCCTTTCCTGGGGTGGTCCTGCGAATCGTAGGTATATCAGGCTTATGAAGGCGCCTAGTGCGCCGGCGGCGCCGATCACGTACTTCAGATACCTTCGCCTTGTGTGTTCTCCCATCTCGATGAACCTCAAAGCAGGTTTGACGGCTGGTGTTGTTCCCATCCGCCCCTTTCAGGGTGGGTGAGACTGGCCAGCGAAGTTTGTTAACAGCGTTAATTATATGAGGACGTGGTCTCTTTAAAACTTTACTTGGACCTGCCCAACCCGACTGAAACGAAGGCAGCTTCAGAGACTATTCAGCTCTCCTCGCTCAGCGCGTAACCGACACGCGCGTGATCTCCTTCTCAGAGAAGCTCGCCTCGGGCAACAGGTATCACTCTTCCCCCGACAGAGACCGCTATCCTCCCTCCTAGATCTCGCGCGCGTAGGAAGAGCAGCGAGGGCCGGCCTATCTCATACCCTTGCTCAACGCGGAGATCGACGTGATCCGTTCCAAAATAGCGATACTTCACCGTGTACGCTGCCAAGCATCCGTTGGCGCTTCCGGTCGCCGGGTCCTCAGGTACGCCATAGTAGTC
>CAYSNV010000076.1:3204-5392 GCA_964432545.1 uncultured Candidatus Bathyarchaeia archaeon
AGCCTTCGAGACCGCGGTGGGTTCGAATACTCTACCGAAAGTCGGGTTTGTCTGCTCCATCCATAGCAGATCCGCGTCGCCGCCCTTGTAGGTGAAGGCCACCGGGATCTGCCCTACCTTCAGGTTAAGAGCTAGCTTCTCAACGGGCTCTCCGACGATCTCCCGCTGAATCACGCAAGCGGTCCCCAGCACAGGGTGCCCGGCGAAGGGCACCTCGCGCTTGGGGGTAAAGATGCGGACGTCGTACCCGCCTTCCCGCCTCTCCTCGGACAGGATGAAGGTGGTCTCTGAGAAGTTCATCTCATTAGCGATCCGTTGCATTTCGCCGTCCGACAGCGCCCTAGAGGCTTGGAAGACCGCCAGCTGGTTTCCCGCGTATTTCTCCTCAGCGAACACATCTACTATATAGAAGACTCTTGTCACCATCAAAAATCACCTATTACGGCAGGATGCCTTTATCTCAACCGATTCATTACGGATCTCATGGATACTCATCCTCCTCTAAAGGTAGCTCCCAAGTTGAAATAAGCCGTTGCGAATCATGCGCGTACTCTATGGGGGGCGTATCCATAGGTCTTGCGGACAAGCCTGTGAGACCGCGACGCCCTTTCCGTGTTCTTCGGCCCCCCTCCCCGGGGGGAGGGGTCAGAGAGCGGCCTCCCCCAGCCTCTTGTCAACCTTCTCCCTCGCGTCGTCTATGTAGGGTTCGATGTCCTTCGCGAAGTCCCCCATTTCATCTCTCATATTAAGATTTGGAGTTTTATTTACTTCATATTCACAGATTCCTCTAATATGAGGGTGTCCTTCACACGTGATGTCAAACTTGATTTCTTGATGTTTTTTAGCCTAAAACACTCTCTGAACATATTGTCAGACTCTATCATCACTAGCTCGTAGTGAAATGCGTTTTTGGCTGTTATGATAGGTCCCCAACTAGCGAGGGGATTAACAGGCGCGACACTCGGCCAGTACTGTTGAGATATATCGAGATTTAGGGTGCCAGTTGTTGGACAATCGTTTTGCCGACTGTGTTACGTTCTGTCAATTGAGGAAGTCGAAAAGACACTATTTGAAGAAGAGGAATTGATAGAGGCTGAAATAAGCGAGTCGTATGAGATAGACTGGGTGTTTTGGGTTAGGTCTTCAAAGTTGCTTAAAACGAGGTATTAGGTCTCCAATAAGGTGACCAAGGTAATGTAAAAGTCTTTTATATACCTTAGGTCCAAATATTCTTAGATCAATCCTCAGTGTGGCATGGGCTAAGGGAGTGTATATTAAGTGGTGAGGCTTTAGCGGTGGTCGTCACCATGATATGCACAAATTCCCACCACAAATATTTTATGACAGCATGTAGAGGGTGAGAACATGCTGAAAAGCACTTTTATACATATTCCTGGGGTAGGTGCTAAAACAGAGAGAGAAATCTGGAGTAAAGACATCTTATCGTGGGATAGCTTTCTTGAGAATCCCTCCAGAATCAGTATCCCTAACAAGAAGAAAGAGACGATATCAAGGTATCTAGATTTATCCTATGATGCTCTGAGAAGAAAGGATGCCGGGTTTTTCGCTAGGGCTCTGCCAAAAAGAGATTGGTGGCGCATATATCCGGAATTTAAGGAAAAAACAGCTTTCATAGATATTGAGACAACCGGTTTATCGTTGGTTTATGATGAAATAACACTTATTGGATTATATGATGGTCGAAACGTAAAGATTTTCATAAAAGATCAAAATCTTGAGGACTTTAGGAAAGAGATCCAGAAATATTCGTTAATAGTAACTTTCAATGGCACCTTATTCGATCTAAAATTCATTGAACACAAGCAACTATTTGAAGGGATTAAGAAACCGCCTGTCCACATAGATTTAAGATTCCTTCTAAGACGATTAAATTACAGAGGCAAACTAAAAACTGTTGAGAAGAAGCTAGGCATAACCCGCAAAGAGGAAATAAGCAAGATAAATGGATTGACCGCCGCAACGTTATGGAATCACTATATCCATCATGGAAGAGAGGAGTCGCTAAAAACCCTCATAAAATATAACGTCGCCGACATCACAAGCCTGAAAAATCTAATGGACTTCAGCTATCAAAATATGAAAAGTCTTCTACTCACCAACCATACTGATAACATCGGTATAGGAAGAAATCTCCCAGAAATCAATATTTCAATTCAAAGATATAGGA
>CAYSNV010000077.1:0-5147 GCA_964432545.1 uncultured Candidatus Bathyarchaeia archaeon
TCTTGATCACTCACAAGCCGCTACCCCAAAACACAGTAAGTGGTCTCTCCATTACAATGGCGATCCCAAGATTTAACATTAACTTCCCGCAGACGTAGGGGAATTGGGGTTGTGCTGCGGTGGAGAAGATCGGGTTTGTTGACTTCGCAAAGGATTGGCGATAACGTGGACAACCCTCTGCCACATGTATCGGCACATCTCTTAATTCAATGAGGACAGCGCTCTCTTCACCTATCCCCCAGAATCTTCTTTCGCCGAAGCTTATCCCTACCCAATGACCTATACCCCTTGTCGACCACGTACAGGGGATGCTCGCCTTTCAGCTCTGGGGTATCTCGACTGCTCAGCGTCATTCCTATCATCTCCCCGCCCTTTTTTCCATTCGGTTCTTAGGTCTTTGCCTCCGGTTCGAGGGCGTCCATGGGGCTCTACCGAGCTTCCCCTTGACATGAAGAGATTCATTTTGAACGTTCGTCTTGTCCGTTCCGACACATGAATTTGAACCTA
This sequence comes from uncultured Candidatus Bathyarchaeia archaeon, assembly GCA_964432545.1. Taxonomy (GTDB): domain Archaea; phylum Thermoproteota; class Bathyarchaeia; order 40CM-2-53-6; family DTGE01; genus CAYSNV01. The sequence continues at coordinate 508 of CAYSNV010000077.1, forward strand.
AGGCTAAAAGCTGACTCCGAGGGAACCGGAGGATGGCTTCCCATCCGAGGGCTCTGCAATGAACTTCGCCTACTCCGATCCCTCACCTCTCATCAAGAAGCTTGTCAGCCGAAGATGGGATAGCCCCCACTGGCTTCAGCTGCGCTTAGAAGCGCACAGACTGATGATCGCCGACCGTGAAGAGGACCTGCTCGTCATCGAGCAGCTCAAGGACAAGATCCAGCTTATGCCCCATCAGATCAAGGCGGCGATCAAGGTGAAGAATGTGATGAAAAGCCGCGCCATCCTCGCTGACGAGGTAGGGCTGGGAAAGACGGTTGAGGCGGGGATACTGGTGAAAGAAAACGTCTGCCGGGGTTTGGCAAAGAAGGTGCTCATTCTGACCCCAGCCTCGCTCACAGCCCAGTGGAAGGATGAAATGTGGACGAAGTTCTCGGAGGAGTTTGTCATCGCGGGCGACAGCGACGACGGTTATAAGGGCGTCGACCGGCATGACAGGCTGATTGTGTCGATCGACATGGCGAAGCGAGGATTGACTAGCGAACGGCTCAAGGCGATCCCATGGGATATGGTGGTCGTAGATGAAGCCCATCGACTAAAGAACAGAGCTTCGCTCGCCCACCAGTTTGTGAGAGAGCTTCCCGCAAAGTATCTGCTCCTGCTCACCGCAACACCTGTCCAGAATGACTTGAGTGAACTCTACAACCTGATCAACCTCGTAAGACCTGGACTACTGGGAACTTGGAACAGCTTCAAGAGAAGCTATGTTCGAGACAGGAACGCCCGCGTCGTCGCCAACCCTAGCAAGCTTCAAAAGACGCTGTCCCGAGCTATGGTCCGCTCCCGCAGAATCGAAACGGAAGCATACCTGAAGTTCACCAAGCGTTATCCCGTTACCCACCGCACCGACTCCACCCTTGAGGAGCAGATCCTCTACAACAAGGTGACCCAGTTCATCCGACGGCAGTACTTCAAGGCGCTGGAAGAGGAGGGCTCACGAGAGTCCCTCATCTTCTCCCTTATGACGCTTCAAAGACAGCTTGCCAGCAGCACCGCAGCTTTAGTGAAGGCTCTTCAGAACAAGATCGACTCATCGACCGAACCGCAGGAGACCCTTGAGCTCTCACGCCTACTCAACGAAGCGCTCGACATTAAATACGACTCCAAGATGAAAGAACTCCTCACCATCATCGAAGAGACCCGCTCCAAGATCCTCATTTTCACCGCTTTCTTGGAGACGCAGAAGGAGATAGCCCGGGTCCTCAGCGCCCACAACATCCCCACGTCCCTATTCTCTGGCTCCCTGACGCTGGAGGAGAAGGAGGAGGCGCTCAAACGCTTCAGAGAAGACGCTCAAGTCCTGGTCTCCACGGAGGCCGGAAGCGAGGGAAAGAACCTCCAGTTCTGCAACATCCTTGTCAACTACGACATGCCGTGGAATCCGATGCGCGTGGAGCAGCGGATCGGACGCATCCACAGAATCGGCCAGGACAAAGACGTCTACATCCACAACCTCGTCAACCAAGACACAATCGAAGACTACATGCTCACGGTCCTATACGACAAGATAGAGCTCTTCGAGCTGACTATCGGCGATCTGGAGCTCATCCTCGGTGACGAGGTCGAGTATCTTGAGAGGAAGATATTTGACAGCTACATGACGGCGGAAGATCTCGAGGCCTTCAAGAACGATCTCGGGGTCATCACTGATCAGACGTTGGGTAAGAAGGCGACTGCCGAGGAGATCCAGGAGTTCGACCGACGCGTTTTCGAGAATTTTGACCTCACACCTTTGAGGTGACCCGATGGACGCCCAGGCCGCCACGGACAGGAGAAAGGAGTTTCTCCGCTCGTACCTGCACCTGATTCGCGCCGATGTCGTTGAGCAGGGAGAGGCGCTCGACATCACATTCCTTGGCGAGCAAAGCAAGATATTTCGGAAACAGAACGTTAAGGTGTGTTTTAGTACAGAGCTTTCTGCAAGATACGGCTATGAGCTCGTCCATGCCGGGAGCAAGCTCCTTGAAAGCATTTACCAGGACTGCCTAAACCATGCTGACGTCGTCATCTACCGTCTGAAGGGTGGAGAGCCGCTCTCCGCGAATGAGATACTGAGCGTCCTGAGACTCGACAACTGCAAAACGGAGTTCGAAGGCTCCTTCCCTCACACGAAATACGCCTACGCCTTCATCTTCCAGATTCTCTACAACAGCGAAGACATCGCTTCCCAGATCCTTTGGGTTCCGGTGGATGCGGAGACCTTTGAGCCTCTGACATGGCTGACTTTGGGCACGCCCTTCGAGGAGTCGATCCCTGCCAGGAGTCGTCCAAGGCTTCTCACCACGGAGCGGGCGAACACCGCCTACAAGGCTGCGGTAGCCTGCGTGAAAGACATGCTTGATCCGGACTTTCGAAGGATCGAGCTAGATGTACAAGCCCACCTCGCAGAGGAGTTGGGAAGAATCCACCGGTATTACAGCCGTCTCAAAGAGGAGGAGAAGCATCGCCTTGACGAGCTTGAAAGACAGCTGAAAGAAGTGGAGGAGAAACTCAAGCGCCACAAGACGCCTGACACGTTCCAGAAATATCAAGAGGAAAAACGGAGGCTGCAGGGGAAGATCGATGAGCTCAAGAGCGAGCTCGGAAGCTACTTCGAAAGAATCGATGACTTGGCGCAGAAGGAGAGAGAACGGGAGCAGCGAAAACATCAGATCACATGCGAGATCAACCTCATCTCAATCTGCTTCATCCACTATGAGGCGCATCGCCATCGCATCCTCCTCTTCAACGAACACTCCCAAGGGATCCTTGACCTGTACTCCATACCTGTTACAAGAAACCTTAATCTTCCCCGCTGCCTAGTCTGCAAGAAGGAGACGAATGTACTTTCCCTCTGCGCAAACTCCCACATCGCCTGTGGCAACTGCCGCCTCACCTGCGCCAAGTGTGGGAAGACGTTCTGCCTCTCGTGCCTCAAACAGACGAAAACCAAGAGCGGAGCGAAGTACGTCTGCCTCCACTGCTTCCAGAAAGGGGGGCCTGCAAATCGACGAGGCTGAACGAGTCTACAGGAGGCTGAAAGGCCTTCGTGGCAAGAAGACAAGGCACATGAAAAGGCTCACTCACTCCGCGAGGAAAGGTAACTTGGAAATCGTGGAAGACACTGAGAGTCACCTCTCCACGCTCGCGACCAACAAGACCCTTTTACGAAAGAGGTTTGAGAGACTGACCCGACGGAAAGGCCCCTATCGCCGTTGCTATTGATCGTCTCCAGGAAAAGCGCGCAACCATCTACCTGATGACAAGGACGGGGCAGGTGGCGTTCCTAGTCACGGAGTCTGCGACGCTGCCCAGAAGTAGGTTTCTGATTGAGCTCTTGCCCCGGGCGCCGACGGCGATAAGATCAAAGTTGTTCTCCTTGGCATACTCGACAATCTTGTGGGCGGGGTTGCCGTAACTGACCTCCAGTTTTGTCGACACTTTCACCCGCTTCTGCTCAACCTTCTTCCTGACCTCTTCAAGGAACTTCTCACCCGCCTCGATGAACGGCTTAGGGTCGACATAGGCCTCGGGAGCAAGAACCGAGGGCAACGAGACGACGTAAAGGAGCGTGACCTCTGCGCCGAGCTTCTCGGCGATAGCGGATGTGTATTCGAGGTTTCGGTCCGCGTATTTTGAGTCGTCGATAGGTAGGAGGATCTTGCTTACCATCTTGATCCCTGTAGAGTATGTCGGCCTGTGCTTATAAATCGCATCCTAGACACTCCCTTGGGCAGAGCAGCTATGGAAGATCCCCCTTCTCAAATCGTTGCTGCTTCTCCAAGTATTCGACCCGCTGAGGGCTGAAGACATCTAGGAAGATGCTGGGCTGCTCTGTTTGGTTTCGCACGCTGTGCTTCTCATAAGGAGCGAAGCGGTAGACCATACCTTCACTAACCATTATCGTCCTGTCATCGCCGGAGAACTCCGCCCTCCCCTTGAGGCAGACGCCCATCTGCTCGTGATCATGGCTGTGCACCGGAATCGTCGAATGGGGAGGGATCTCTACAAGGAAGAACGTCATCCGTTCCCCATTCAGCAGAACTCTGGCAAAAACGTTGGGGAAGAACTCATACAGTCTCAGATGCTGGAATTCAAGAACTTCCATCCTTTTCCCTCAGCGGCAATCAATGCCAACAACATCGCCTGATCCTCATATAAGACTTGGGGCCCATCTTCGAGCCTACTTGCTGACGGCTCCTCAAATTCCCGTCTGCGTCCTCCACGGCTTCATCCTTATATCGGGGTCCCCCCTCTTCTTACCGCGTCAGGAGGAAGGAACTATGCCCACTGAGATCTCTAACGCTGACGAGTTCGTGAACCTCTCCGCAAACGCGCTTGAGTGTCGGGTAAAACGAGTCAAGGATGTGGTTAAGCTGAAGCTCAGTACCCCAAAGCAACTGTACACGATCATGCTGGATGAAGCCAAGGCTGAAGAGATTCTAAAGAAGGTTCACTGCGAGGTCAGGGAGGTATAGACTACCTGATCAGATCCCGGGCGTGTTCAGCCACCGTGTGAAATAGGGATAAGCACGATCCTATCGCAGTCGCGTAACTCGGAATCGAAACCCTGCAGAGCGCCTATCTCCGTCCCGTTGATA
>CAYSNV010000078.1:0-5117 GCA_964432545.1 uncultured Candidatus Bathyarchaeia archaeon
GTGGACAAGCTTGCCATACCCGCGCCCTGTCTTGCCACGATAGGACTGATCGCCGCCCTCCGCCTCTTCTAGGTAAAAGCGTGTGGTGGGAGGTCGCGTCTCCCCCTCGACTCTTCGACGATCTTGGCGTCTGTGGGGAAGGGTCTTATAGAAGCAGAGGGTCAGTCTAGGTGGGAGCATGCAGCCATGATCGGCAACCGAGGTGCGCTCCTCGCCAACGCCTCCACCCCAAAGACGAGAAGGTCCCGGAAGCTGATCCTTGACGGCGTCGAGTACGCCCTCGCCTCCGCGCAGCCAGAGAAGTTCCTCAACAGACACGTCTCCGTGAGGGGAAGCGTCCTCAGAGTCGACACCCGGAGGTTCGACCTCTCCAGGTTTGAGAACGTCTTCGTGGTGGGCGCCGGCAAGGCCTCAGGCCGCATGGCCGAGTACCTCGAACGCCTCCTCAAAGACAGGGTCACGGCGGGCTTCGTCACCGTCCTCAAGGGTACGCGGCAGAGCTTCACGGTGGAAAGGATCGTGATGAACGAGGCCAGCCACCCCATCCCCGACCAGGACGGCGTTTCGGGCGCCTCCAGGATCCTCGATCTCGCCCAACGGGCCGGATCGTCCGACCTCGTCGTCAGCCTCTTCTCAGGAGGGGGCTCGGCGTTGATGCCTCTGCCCAAGGACGGTCTCACCCTCGCCGACAAGCGGGAGGTGGCGCGCCAGCTGATTCTGGGCGGGGCGACGATCCACGAGATCAACGCGGTGAGGAAACACCTCTCCCGCATCAAAGGAGGGTATCTCGCGAAAGCAGCCCACCCCGCCACCGTCATCTCGCTCCTTCTCTCCGACGTGGTAGGGAACGATCTCAACGTGATCGCCTCAGGCCCCACCGCCCCCGACACCTCCACCTACCGGGACGCCATCACCGTCCTCAAGAAGTACAGCATCTGGGACCCCACACCGGCGAACGTCCGGCTGATCCTGGAGAAGGGCGCCGCCGGGGAAGCTGAGGAGACACCGAAACCCGGCGACCCCTGCTTTGAGAAAACCTACAACTTCATCGTCGGAAGCAACAGCGAGATCTGCAAAGAACTCAGACGGTTCTACCGGAGAAAAGGGGTGAGGAGCCTGATCCTCACGTCCACCTTCGAGGGGGAGGCGCGGGACGTCGGATACTTCCTCTCCTCCATCCTGAACGAGATCACCGCCTCCCACAACCCCATGGCAGCGCCCTGCTCCGTGATCTGCGGTGGCGAGGCGACCGTGACGGTGAGAGGGAAAGGGCTGGGGGGGCGGAGTCAGGAGGCTATGCTCGCCGCGCTCACCAAGCTTCAGGAGAAGGACGGTGTCGCCGCGGCTTCTTTCGGCACCGACGGGCTGGACGGGCCTACCGACGCGGCTGGCGCAGTCATCGATGGGTTCTCACGCGCCCGTTCAGCAGAGAAGAGTCTTGACCTGCGAAGCTTCCTCGCGGACAACGACTCCTACCACTTCTTCGCCCGGATGGGCGACCTGATCCTCACCGGGGCCACCGGTACGAACGTGAACGACGTCGCGATACTGATCGCGGTCTGACCGTCCAGGATAAGAAGGGAAGAGTCCGGGAAAAGAGGGGGGAAGCCGGTTGCCCAGCTCTACTTCTTCGCCTGCACCTTCACCTTGAGCGCTTCCACCGACTCGGGGTTCATCAGCGTCGTGGTGTCGCCGACATCCTCGCTCACAGCGACCTTGCGCAGGATCCGCCTCATGATCTTTCCGCTCCGCGTCTTGGGAAGGTCGTCGATGAAGTAGATCTTGTCGGGCCGCGCGGTGGGGCCGATGACCGTGTCGACCTGCTTGATCAGCTCCTTCTCAAGCTCCGGGCTGCCCCTCCTTCCCCCAAGGATGACGAAGGCGACAGGGACCTCTCCCTTGATCGGGTGCGGGACGCCGATGACAGCGCTCTCGGTAACGTCGGGGTGCCTGTTGAGCGCGTCCTCCACCTCGGCGGTGGAGAGGCGGTGGCCCGCCACCTTGAGGACGTCGTCCACCCTTCCCGTCAACCTGATGTCTCCGATCTCGTCGTAGATCCGCGCGCCGTCCCCGGAGAAGTAGAACTTCTCGCCGAACCGCTCGAAGTACTCGGTTTTGAAGCGGTTTAGATCCTTGTACACCGTCCTCAGCAGGCTCGGCGCAAAGGGGCTGATCTGCACCAGGTAGCCGGAGTCGGTCTCCTTCCCCTCCTCGTCGAGGATCTTGTGGCTGATGCCGGGGAAGCTTCTCCCCGCCACCGTAGGGATGAAGGGGCCGATCCCTGGGAGAGAGTTGATCAGCGTTCCCCCTGTCTCGGTCTGCCACCAGGTGTCGATGACCGGGCACCTTCCTCCACCGATCGTCTCAAAGTACCACATCCAGGAGTCGCGGTCGATCGGCTCGCCTACGGTGCCGAGGATGCGGAGGGTGGAGAGGTCGTGCTTCGTGACGTAGTCGTCGCCCCACTTGATGAACATGCGGATGGCGGTGGGCGCGGTGTACAGGACGGTGACGCCGTACTTCTCGACGATCTGCCACCACCTGTCGGGTTTGGGGAAGTCGGGGGCGCCTTCGTACTCGATCATCGTCGCGCCTGTCATCAGGGGGCCGTAGCAGGAGTAGGTGTGGCCTGTCACCCAGCCGATGTCGGCGGTGCACCAGAAGACGTCTTCGTCGTGGAGGTCGAAGTCCCACTTGGCGGTCCAGTACGCCTGGACGGCGTATCCGCCGACGTGGTGCTCGATCCCTTTCGGCTTCCCGGTGGTCCCGCTGGTGTAGAGGATGTAGATCATGTCCTCGGAGTCTGTCACCTCGGGCTCGCAGACGGGGGATGTGTCCGCCATCAGCTCATGCCACCAGACGTCCCTCCCCTTGGCCATGGGAACGTCTCTGCCGGTTCTCTTCACCACAACGACGGTGTTGACAGAGGTCCCCTCAACGCCTTGGTCCACCTTTGACTTGAGGTCGATGGCCTCGCCCCGGCGGTAGTATCCGTCAGAGGTGACCAGGACCTTCGGCTCGGCGTCGTGGAGCCTGCTTTTCAGGGACTCTGCGCTGAAGGCGGAGAAGACGACGCTGTGGACCGCGCCGATGCGCGCGCAGGCGAGCATGGCGATCTGGACCTCGGGGATCATCGGGAGGTAGATCCCGACGCGGTCCCCCTTCTTTACGCCGAGCTTCTTGAGCACGTTTGCGAACTTGCAGACTTCGCGGTAGAGGTCGTGGTAAGTGAGGACGCGCGGGTTCTCGTTGGTGGGCTCCGGCTCCCAGATGAGAGCCGCCTTGTTTCGCCTCCACGAGTCGAGGTGGCGGTCGAGGGCGTTGTAGCAGATGTTGAGCTTCCCGTTGACGAACCACTTGTAGAACGGGGGCTCCCACCGGTAGGTCTCAGTCCACTCCTTAGACCACACCAGGCCCTCTCTTGCTCTGTCTCCCCAGAACTTGACAGGGTCTTTCGCCGCCTCTCTGTAGATCGAGTCGTCACTCACCCATGCGATCTTCTTCAGCTCTTTCGATGGCCAGAAGACCTCTTTCTTGGAAGGGTCAGCTTCAACCCATTTCACAGCTTTGAGCAAAGATTTCACCGTTACCGGATTCTGATTGCCGATGTTCTCTTTGGAGACTCTATTTAAACGTATCGTAGATTCCTGTCGTACTCGAGTGGAGAATCCGGGGACTCTCGTGGGCAGAGATCGAGAAATTGACGAAGACCGGGGAAAAATCAGACGGGGATACTTTCTGACGCGCGTTCAGATGAACCGGTACCGCCAGCGCGAGATGAACCCGTGAATCGGGCAGTACCAGTCTCTGCCGGGAATCCAGTACAGGAGCTCCCCCCCGTAGGGGCACAGATACATTCGCGGAGGATACCGGTACGGGTTGCAGAGGTACGCGGGATGGAGCAGAACCGGAACAACGTACGCCAACGCTCACCCCTCCCCCAGAAGATGAGCGCTACGGTATTAAAACTCTTCGATCCGAGAAGGCTGGCCTCTGGTACGAGAGAGCCGGAGACATAACACGACTGCAAAGACGGCAGCATAAGTGAGGAGTAGGAGTGGCATGGAGGGGAAATAGGAAAGCACAGGAGCGCCGAGCTCCACAACCAGCCTGGGAGAGTACTCGACGCCGAAGACGTAGAACCAGTTCATGTACTCGACCTTGACACCCTCCGGGCTCCCCTCATTGGCGTCCTTAAGAAGCCAGCCGTAGTTCGGCTGCGTCCCCTCATACCAGCCTCGCACATCCTCCGTGACGATCCATTGATTCCACTGGGAGGGAACCTCGAAGTTGACGCTGGCGGTTGCCGGAGCAAAGTCTCCGCCCGGGGTGTTCCACGGAGCGTCAGGGTAGGTTGCGGAGTCCCAGTAGGTGAAGCTCCACCCGAGCCAGTCAGTGGTCACCCGGTGAACCTCGACGATCCGGCTCAGCGAGGGGAGCATCACCCACTCCGTCTTGTTCCAGCGGTAGGCGCCGATACAGTACAGGCTCAGCGTCGCTGTGACAGCCCTCCTCCCTTTCGGCAAGGAGCTCAGGTCAAACTCTAGAAGGGCCCGTTCATCGCTGGGCTGCCGGGTGTCGTTTCGAAACCCCGAGGTCACAACGCTCGGCTGCTCGACGCTCGCGTGGTTGTTGTCACGCATGATCGAAATGTTAGTTGAGAGGCAAGGCTGGATCACGTAGGTTTCGGTGGCGCGACTCTGCGTGACCGCGCCTGCGAATGATGCGAAGAAGAACAGGGTGAGGAGGATGGCAACAAGACTTCGGGATAGGCGCAGGGCCAGCGGCGCCATCATCGGGGCAGGGACACCACGCGCGGCCAGATCTCTGATCGGCTATCGCCGGGACATCGCGGAGAGGGCGAGCACGAGGCCGAGGAGGATTGAGATGACGCCGACGATCAGCCACGCGAGCCACTTGGCGAGAAACTGGGTGAGGTACTCGTAGACGCCTAGCCAGATGAAGATCATGCCGATCGAGACGAGCGAAACGCCGACGAGGACGAGGGCGAGGGTCTTGAAAAACTGCCGTATCGAGTTCCGTACACTCCTGATGAGGGTTCTCTGCAGTTGGGACTTCAGGTACTCCAAGACCCTGTCAAAGACGCCCTCCGCGGT
>CAYSNV010000079.1:0-5096 GCA_964432545.1 uncultured Candidatus Bathyarchaeia archaeon
GGGGTACGCGACAAACTCTCCTGGGCTCTTCTCGATGAGGTGGATGGGAAACAATTCTCGTCTCACCTTATCTAGATGCACCCTGAAAGCCATCCTAGCGTTTATCGCAGCTTCTGGCAAAGCATCCCTTTGGCCGAGCATTTTTCGTAGGACAGGTTTGACGAGCTGGTTGAAGATGGTGATCGCTGAAGCGGGATACCCTGGGAGGCCGAAGACAAGCTTGCCCTTCAGGAGAGCCGCAAGGGTCGGTTTTCCGGGTTTCACCGCCAATCCGTGGACCAGCAGGCCTCTGGGATCGATCTCCTCGAAGATCTGGTAGATCATGTCTCCAAAGCCTGCTGAAGTACTTCCTGATGTCAAGACGAGATCGGAGGACGAGAGTGCGTCTAGGACTCGCCTTAGGAGCTCGTCTCTTTTGTCACCGACAACACCCACTATGACCGGGGCGCAGCCCAGCTCCTGCAGAGCTGCGAAGAGCATGTAGGTGTTTGTGTCGTAGACCCTGCCATACTCCAGACTCACCCCTGGTGGGGCGAGCTCGTTCCCCGTTGAGATGATCGCGACCCTCGGTCTCATGTACACCGGGACTTTCTCGATTCCAAGCGACGCAAGAACGCCAATCTCGCGGAAACTCAGTTTCGCGCCACTTCTGAGCACCACTTCTCCTGAAGAGATGTCCGATCCCGCGGGCATGATGTTCGCTCCGGGCGGAACCGCTTTAAAGACATGAAGGATGCCGTCGACCTCCTCGGTCTGCTCCACGATGACGACCGCATCAGCCCCCTTGGGCAAGGGGGCACCAGTGGCGATTTCGACGGCACTCTGAGGAAGAACGGTAACCTGAGGTTTCTCACCGGCTTCAATTCTCCCGATGATCTTCAGTCGTTTAGGGTTATTCTCTTCGGAACCGAAGGTGTCTGCGGCCCTTACTGCAAATCCATCCATCTGGGAACGGTCAAAGGCTGGCACGTCAACCGGTGCCGCGATGTCTTTCGCAAGGGCCCGATCCAAAGCCTCTGTCAGCGGGACGTTGTCGACGCCAAGGGGCTTTATCGGACATGCTAGTTCGATCTTTCCTCGCGCATCTTCCAACGTTTGGAGGGCGTGAAATATCCTTCTCGCCATCCTACTCCCCTCCCAGCAAAGATCGGTACACCGTTACCGCAACACTCTCGCCCGCTTCATAACCCTCTCTCTCCTCTGGGACCTCGAGGATACCATTCGCCCGAGCCATGCTCGAAAGGATGCCGGACCCGAGAGTCATCACTGGGTCAGCGCGGTATTCTCCGTCTTTCTTTGATACGTGGACTCGTACAAAGTACCTGAACCCAGCCCTCGTCGCGACGCGCCTATTCAACGTAGCGGGGATACGGGGAGGCTCTTCGGGGTGGGAGCCCATCATGAGGGCTATCTGAGGTTTGATGAAGATGAGGAACGCGATCACTGCGGCTACAGGGTTTCCCGGCGCAACGACCAACGGCTTGCCGTCGAGATATCCCAGCGCGGTCGGCATACCCGGTCTCATCGCGATACCATGGACCGTGATCCCCGACCTTTGGAAACTCCGTATGACCTCGGGGAGAGTGTCTTTCGGGCCGACTGAGGTTCCACCGGTGATGACAATAAGATCGGCCGAGGAGTGGGCTTCTTGAATCTTCCTCTTTATCTCTGCCTCGTCATCTCTGGTAATGCCTAGCTCTACGGGGATCCCGCCGGCCTCTCGCACCAAGGCTGCCAAGATCGGTCCGTTGACGTTTACAATCTGGTAGTCGGAGGCTTCCTCAAGCTTTTCGACCAGTTCGTCACCTGTCGAGAATAGGGCGACTCTGGGTCTTTTGGCGACGGCTATGTAGTCCTTACCCACGGCTTTCAGAACGCCTATATCAGTGGGGATGACGCGGTGGCCTTTCTCAAATAGCAGAGCACCCCTCCTTATGTCATCTCCCCTTCTGGTGACGTTCTCACAGGGCGCCACTTGTGCGAAAAGCTCGAGGCGCCGAGCTTCGCTTTTTCCGTATTCCAGCATCACAACCGCATCGCATCCCTGTGGCAACGGCGAACCTGTCGTTACCTCAACTGCCTCACCTCTCTTGACTACAAGGTCCGCTGGTCCTGTAATAGGAATGCTACCCATCAGATCAAGGGAGATGAGATTTGTAGGTGATGCACCGAAGGTGTCTTCCGCATTAACGGCGTACCCGTCTACCGCCGACCTGTCGAAGCGGGGTACGTCAACTGAAGCCGTAACGTTTTCGGCCAGGATTCGGCCCGTCGAGCCCTCAGTCCTGATTAGTTCACTTCCGACAGAAGCGGTACCCTTCCTTCCCAACCATATTCTCCGGGCGTCGCTCACTTTCATAACGGCTCTAAAGCCGCTACCCCTCACTGTATTCAACGGTGCCATTCGCCTTCGCTGCATTACTATGCGAGATGGCCATCAATAAGTTTTCAGGCGAAGGCCGGTTTAAGAGCGGGGGGCAACCTACTTCTTGAGCTGGGTTTTGCGTACGTTCTTGATCTCATGCGCTACCTCACGGAGGATCTCTGTTCTCGGTTTCTTCTTTTCCACCCAGATGTACCCCGTCTTCTCCCACCACGAGGACGGTTGCGCTGCGCCTTCAACTGCCTCAGGATTGAGCGACAGTGTTTGAGCTGCACGAAAAAGCTCCTGGATGCGGGGAGACTCGACCGCGGCAGACTTCGGGATCCTCCGTCCTTCCCGTAGAGGCTTCCTCGCATCGATATTTGCGGGCCAGATAATGAGTCGAGCTGAGTCTTTCACAGCAGTCTTGCTCTGCTAGGGCTACTTAGGAGCCTTCTCAAGGAGGACGGCGTTTATCGCTCCGTCTTGCCCCGGGCGGGATGTGACACGCACCTTGCCCAGCGCAGTGTCGAGAACGGCGCCTTTTGTGATGATCCCGCGTTTCTGGTAATCCCTGTTTGCCGGGTTCTCCAAAAGCTTCCGGACGGTCGTTTTCTGTGTTTTTCTGGTCTCGGGATCGGTGACGTTAACTTCGTTGATGCGAAGTGTACGTCTCTTGACCGTGCCGCCACGCACTATGGAAGTACGCGTTTTCTTCTCGCCGATCGTCGCCTCTGTGGGAGGGGAGCCGCGTTCGAATGCACGTTTTCCTCTGTAGGCCCTCCTCTTTCCGCCTGTCTTCTTCCTTTTACGCATGTCGCCGTGCCATATCGGCATCGTCCGCCGCCTCTCTAGACGGTAGCTGTGAGCCCGATTATCGGATATAAATCTTCCGAAAGTCAGATGGTCTTCTCTGTCTCCTGCCGGTCCTCCAAAGTTCGGAACATGGCTTCGAGCTGTTGCCTCATGACCTTCGGGTTGTGGCTCAGGTTAAAGTAGTCTGAAAAAGCTTCCGTCGTCCTGATGATGCTGGTTTTCCCCAGTCGTTCCTCAGAGATGAGACCCATCTCTCTAAGCTGCCGTATGTGCTGGTAGGCAGGTTTTCCTCTCACCTTTGCGACGTAGGCCCGCGTTATGGGCTGCTTAAAGGCGATGAAGGAAAGGGTCTTCAGCGGCCCTTTGGTGAGGAGCTTGCGGGTGATGAGCCTCTTGACGTTTTCTGAGAACTCGGGTTTGAGCTGCATGATGCACCGTCCGTCCTTGAGCTCGAGAATCTGTATCGCGCTTGCGTTCGCCTCGTAGCGTTCGATAAGCCTTCTTACCAGTCTCTTGATCTTCTCTTCGGACCGTACCCCGATGATCGATCCTAACGTCTTCAGTGTCAGAGGGCGGCCTGTCACGTATAACCCCGCCTCGATGAGCGCCATCTGCCCGGTCAAGTTTCCGTCTGTTTCGTGTTCAGCCATTTCATGGGACCCTACAGAACGCAGATCTGGATGTCGTCGCCCTCAGATTCCTGTCTTATCAGGACCTTATTCTCATGAACGAGGAAGAGGAGTAGTATGAAGTTCCTTATGACCTGTAAAAGGGGTAGACCTCTGTTGAGATCAAGAAAGGAAACCTCCTCGGCATTAAGCTCTTTGAGCTTGTGATATAATTCGTTTATCTTCTCCTGGATATTGAGGAAGAATTCGTCAAGAATGGGGGTAAACGGTGTCTCGAATACCGCAGGCTTCTTGCCAGACAGCATTCTGTGCTCCATTTCAAGGGCAGAGATTAGGGATTCAACGATCTCTGGGATGGAAGTCGACGTATACTCGAATCTTAGGGGCATGGGGAGAGGGGGTAGCAGCGTCTCCACCGGCTTCGGCTCGGGCTTTCTGGGAGGGGCCTCCATCTTGAGAAGGTGTTCCGATTTCAGACGGTGGATGATCGAGGAGGAGAGGAGAGCTGTACCGGAGGCGGAGAAATCGATGAACCCTTTAGTCCGCATCTCCTTGAGAAAAGCCGACAGGATTGCCGCGATGTCGACGTCCCAAGGCTTGATCCTGTAGAGTCGTATAAGGTCGAATAGGATGACGTAGGGAGGGGACAACCAGAAAGGTTTCGTCTCGACGGTCATGGAGCGGCCTCCCTGATGGGGAGGGCAACGACCTTGGAACTTCCCGTCTCTATGTAGACGCCGTAGACTTTGTCCGCTCGGGATACCGTAGTGTCTTTCAGCGAGATCAAGATGAACTGGGAGCCTTGGGATCTCTTCTTCAGTTCATCGGCAAGCCGTTGACTGTTCAGAGGGTCGAGATGGGCGTCGATCTCGTCGAACATGTAGAACGGCATGGGGTGGATCGCCTGAAGGGCGATGATGAAACACACCGTGGCGACGGAGCGTTCTCCTCCGCTTGCTCCGCTGATGGAGAACTCTGCTTTCTTAGGGAACCGGAGGAGGACCTCGATTCCTCCCGCAAAGGGGTCCTCTTCGTTTTCGAGAACGAGGCGTCCTGATCCTCCTTCAATGACAACGGAGAAGATGTCGTGGAAGTTCTGGTTTACCTGTCGGAACGCGTTCATGAAGGCATCTTTCTTCTTTTCGTCAAGCTCGTTCATGAAGCGGAGGATGGAGACTTTCTCTTCTTCAAGCTCGTTGATGCGGATCGAAAGGTGTCGGTAGTTTTCTTTGTACTCGTCGTACTGGTGGAATGCGAGCTCGTTGACGGCGCCGATGTCGTCAAGCTCT
>CAYSNV010000080.1:0-5011 GCA_964432545.1 uncultured Candidatus Bathyarchaeia archaeon
CGTCATCGGAGAGATCTTCAGCAGGTACCAGAGATACAAGTCGGAAGGAGCGTTGCACACCAAGCCGGTTGTGGCGATCGTCATCGAGGAGGCGCCCCGCGTCTTGGGGAAAGAGGTGATCGAAGCCCGGGGCGACAACATCTACAGCACCGTAGCCCGGGAGGGACGCAAGTTCCAGGTCGGGTTGATCGCGGTCACCCAGCTGATCAGCCTCATCCCCCGCCAGATCCTCGCGAACATGAACACCAAGATCATCCTAGGGAACGAGATGGCCGCGGAGCGGCACGCCATCATCGAAAGCGCCTCCCAAGACCTCTCCTCCGAGGACCGGGCGATCGCCAGCCTCGACAAAGGAGAAGCGATCATCACCAGCAATTTCACCAAGTTCGCGGTCCCCGTCAAGATCCCCCTCTTCGAAGACTGGATAGCCAGGAATGGCTCAAGCCAGCCCAAGCCGAAGCCTGTTGTGGTCGGGTGACCGCGCGGTGCCGAAGTTCGCCCACCTGGCAGACTGCCACCTAGGCGCCAACAGAGAACCTGTTCTCCAAGAGATGGAGATCGCCGCCTTCGCAACGGCGATGGACGCCTGCATCGAAGAAGGCGTGGACTTCATCCTCGTCGCAGGCGACCTCTTCCACGCCAACATCCCCGACCTAGCCGTCGTCAACGAAGCGGTCAAGAGGATGAAACAGGTGCGAGACCGCGGCATCCCTTTCTACGTCGCCTACGGCAGCCACGACTACAGCCCTACAGAGACCTCCATCATCGACATCCTGCAGAGCGCCGGCCTTATCACCAAGATCATGAAAGCCACCGTAGAAGATGACAAGGTGAAACTTCACTTCACCACAGACCCCAAGACAGGGGCAAAGATCGCTGGGCTGTCAGGAAGAAAACTCGGCCTTGAGAGGGAGTATTTCGAAATTCTCGACAGAACTAGTCTGGAGAAGGCACCAGGCTTCAAGATCTTCACGTTCCACAGCGCAATCGCCGAGCTAAAACCAGAATACTTGGCACGCATGGACGCAGTCCCCGCCTCATACCTGCCGAAAGGCTTCGCGTACTACGCGGGCGGCCACCTCCACGAAAAACTTGAGGGGAGACTCCCCGGCCTCGAGAGCATCAACTATCCGGGTCCCCTCTTCTCAGGGTACCCGCGAGACCTCGAACAGATAGCTCAGGGAACACACCGCGGATTCTTCGTTGTCCACTTCGACGACCAAGTGGAGAAAGTCGAGTTCAGGGAGATCCCGACCGTCGCCTCCCTCTACTTCGAGTACGACGCAGGCGGAAAATCAGCCGCGCAGGCGAAGCAAGAGCTCCTGAGCCGACTACAGAAGCTGGAGGTGCAGGGAAAGCTGGCCGTCCTGAAGATTCGGGGGCAGCTGTCAGGCGGGAGCACCGCCGAGATCAACTCCAGCGAGATCAGAGCAGCCCTATACCAAAAGGGCGCCCTCTACGTCACCCTCAACAAGCACGGGGTCACCTCGAGAGAGTTCCAAGCGGTCAAGGTCGCCGGAGAGGACATCCCCACGATCGAGAACGCCCTCTTCCGCGAGAACATCGGCACCGTCAAAGTCGCAACAAAAGCGCTGCAAGGCGACAGCGGCGTCAGGCTGGCGACCGGCCTCCTCAAGCTCCTCCGGCAAGAGCCCAAGCCCAACGAGAAGAAGAAGGACTATGAGGAGAGAGTCATCCGCGGGGCAATTCAGGCCCTCCACCTCGAAGAGCGGGGAACATGATCCTCAAATCGATCAGACTGACCAACATCCGCAGCTACGATGATGAGACGATCGAGTTCCCCCCAGGCGTCACCCTCTTCGAAGGCGACATGGGCTCAGGGAAGTCCACAATCCTGATGGCGATCGAGTTCGCGCTCTTCGGCCTCGGCTCGGAGAAAGGTGCGGGCCTTCTGCGGCTCGGTGAAAAAGAGGGTGGCGTCCAGCTGAGGTTCGATGTTGACGGTGTGGAGCATGAGGTCTCCCGCACGTTGAAGAGGAAGGCGAACTCCGTCCAGCAGGAGCCGGGATACCTTCTCTTGAGAGGAGAGAAGCTCCAGCTCTCCCCGACGGAGCTGAAGGAGAAGGTCTTAAAGACCCTCAACTTCAACGAGCCTGTCGACCCGAAGGCGCAGAGCGTCATCTACCGCTACGCTATCTTCACCCCCCAAGAAGAGATGAAGGCTATCCTCAACTACAGACCCGACGTCCGGCTGCAAACCCTGCGAAAAGCGTTCCGCCTTGAAGACTACAGGGTCGCCGCGGACAACGCAGCCCTCATCAGCACCACCCTGCATAAGAAAGCGATCGAACTGGACGGAAAGACAGCAGACCTAGAAGACATCAAGAACAGGGCTAGCCAGCTGGCAGCCCAGATACGTGCAGAAACGGAAGAACTGGCCGAGAAGGAGAGAGAAGAGAAGAAACTTGAAGAAGAGCTCGCACACCATAGAGAAGAGCTGAAAAAACACGAGCGAGAGAGACTGGAGCTTAGCAAAGTATTGGGTAGCATTCCCCTCATCGAGAGACAACTGGGCGAGAAGGGTACGCTCGTCGCCGAGATCGCCGGCGAAATCAAAGAGCTCGAAAGACGAAGCAACGAGCTGAAAGAAAAAGCTGAGTCGCTGAAGAAAGAAGCGGGAAAACAGACAGACAAGACCGTCGAGCAGCTGAACATCGAGGTCTCACGTCTAGAGAAAGAAGAGAGAGACCTGCTCAAGAAGGAAAGCCTCCTCAACAGCAAGATCAAAGAGTACGAGGCGGTGGAGAAGAACCGGACCTGCCCCACCTGCGACAGGCCTGTCGACCCCGCCGAGTTCACCGAAAGGATCAGGGAGAAAACCGCGGAGAGAGAAGGAGTCGAGAGGAAGCACAGCGAATGCTATAGACAGCTAGAAGAAGCAAAGAGAGCGAAGGTCGATCTGGAGAAACATGAAGCGGCAAAGAAAGACCTCGAAAACTGGGATCATCAAGTCGCGAGCTATGAGGCCGATATAGGAAGAAAGAAAGAGAGAATCAATAGACTGAAAGTGGAGACCAGCGCACTAGACCTGAGCCTGAGAACGGCTAGGGCGAAGCTGGGAGAGCTGCAAGAGGTTTCGCAGAAGATCACGTCCCTTGAGCGCAGAATCGCGGAGATCGACACCGAATTAAAATCGGTTAGAAGAGAGGCTGCTGAATCGCATGCCAAGATCGACGCGGCGAACAAGAACTTCCGAGAATACCGACAGAGGATCGAGGAGAAAGAGAAGCAGAGATGTTACTCTGAAGCCTTGAAGGATTGCAGGATCTGGCTGGACGAATACTTCGCACCCACCGTCGCGGCAATCGAGAAACAAGCGCTCATCTCCCTCAACCAAGAGTTCAACCAAGAGTACCAGAAGTGGTACAATCTGATGGTTGAAGACCCCAGCAAGGAGTCCCGGGTCGACGAAGAATTCTCCCCCATCGTGGAGCAGGACGGCTACGAGCAGAACATCACCTACCTCAGCGGGGGTGAGAAGACCAGCGTCGCCTTGGCCTACCGCCTCGCCCTTAACGGCATCGTGCAGAAAGTCTCCATCGGGATGAAGTCGAACCTCCTAATCCTGGACGAGCCCACCGACGGGTTCAGCAAAGTCCAGCTCTTCAAGATTCGAGAGATTATCGACGAGATCAAGTGCCCGCAGCTGATCATGGTCTCCCACGAGAGAGAGCTGGAAAGCTTCGCCGACCACGTGATCAGGGTGGAGAAGAGCCGTGGAATCTCCCGGATCATCGCCGAGTGAAGCCGCATCAGCTCTTGAATCATGAAGAAAGATTATCAGGCGCTACTCATTTGCGCGACCAGGCCCTTTCGTGACCCTTTATATAACATGGATATATCCTATAGCGGTGAAACGCACTACCCACTGAAAGGTGAAAAACGATGGTTGACGTGTTCGACAAGATCGCCGACGCGATGGCGAGCCTCGACTCGGATGGTTTTAAGAAAGCTCTCAACGAGGCGATGGAGAAGAAAACCCCTGTCACGGACATATTGGAGAAGGGGCTGCGGAAAGGCCTCACCGAGGTGGGCCGGCGATTCGAGGCGGGCGAATACTTCCTCTCAGAGCTGCTCTTTGGGGCTGACATGATGGGGGAGGCGATGAAGACGTTGAGCCCGCAGCTGAAAGAGCAGAGTATTGAGAAGAAGGGGACGATAGTCTTGGGCACCGTCAGAGGAGACATCCACGACATCGGGAAGAACATCTTCAAGGCTTTCGCTGAGGGGAGCGGGTTTGAGGTATTCGACCTTGGGGTGGACGTGGATCCTGAGAACTTCGTGAGGAATGTGGTCGAGAAGAAGCCGAACGTTCTCGGCCTCTCCGCGCTGCTAACGACGACGATACCGGAGATGAAGATCGTCATCGACGAGCTCAAGAAGGCTAGGGCCCGCGACCAAGTCAAGGTTATTTTAGGCGGTAACGCTGTCACCGAGGAGTACGCAAAGGAGATCGGCGCTGACGCGGCAGCCGTGGACGCGGTCCAAGGCACGAACTTCTGCAAGGGATGGATTAGGAAGTGAGAGAGTCTGAGGAGATGACGCCGCGGGAGAGGATCCGCAGCACCCTCCACTTCAAGAAGGTTGATGTCCTTCCTTGGTATGAGAGCTTCGCCATCGACACAGTTCTCCGCTGGTTCACCGAAGGCCTCCCCATCGCCGAGACCGCGAAGGTTGAGTGGAGGGTCAGGTGGGCGCGCAACTTCCTCAACTGGCCCGACTTCGCCGGGTTCGACCTCTACCCCTACTTCGGCGTCACAAACCTCAGAGGGGTTCTTATTCCGCTTGACGGCGGCCCGGTCCCCCGATTCAAGCAGAGGAGGATCAGCGAAACCGACCGGTACCAAGAAGTGGTTATGGAGACGGGTGTGATCGCCCGCAGACTGAAGGAGAGGTACGCAGGGTACACGATGCCCATGTTCACCGAGTTCCCCGTCAAGGACAGGAAAAGCTGGGAGAAGTATAAGGAGAGGTTGAAGCCCGACGATCC
>CAYSNV010000081.1:0-5010 GCA_964432545.1 uncultured Candidatus Bathyarchaeia archaeon
GCGCATATCTCGCCTCGTTCGTGTACCACGCTCTAAGGTTACCGTCCATTACAGTGATGCTACCCTCACCTAGCTTTTCCTCAGCAACATGCTTTGCGCAGTTCCATTCGGCAAACATGCGGGAGGTGCCTGCGACCCGCGAGATGTCCGCTCGTTGTCCTGCGGTGGACATAGTCTTGTCGGCTGAGCTGAACTTCAGGTCTGTCTCGTCAGGAAGCGGGATTCTGGTCTCGCCGCTTGAAGGGTAGTGGACGGTCTCGTAGTCGATGCTGGGCCCGTTGGGCTGGGCGTACGTGACCGAGAAGTACTCGCAGCGTCCCGACTCCGAGGCTTGGGGCGCGTCTCCCCCGTTGAAGACGTTGAAGTACACTCTGTTGATCTGGATGGAGAAGTCGGGGGCGCCGAAGATCTCCCTGCTGCCGCCGTCGATGAAGGCGAGTTTCCTTCGCGACGTGGGCTCAGTGATCGGTCTAAAGTTCTCACCTTTTATGGGGAAGATCCGGTATGGCGGGGACTTGAAGTAGGGGTCTCCTAGACCCCTGCTGTCGAGCTTATCCGCGAGGCTTAGAATTATCTTGTCAATAATTTCTAAGCTCATCATGCCCTCATCGCATCTTAGTTATCCCGTGACCTTAAAAAGGATGTCGAGAAAGAAGGGCAACGGGCCCTGATGATCGCTCGCACATCAGACATCTCCGATGGAATTATATCTCCTCTTCTCCACTATCAACCCTAGGATGAACCTCAAGGAGTTTGTGAAGACCTACGGGCAGCCCTACTCTGAGGCGCTCGGCATCACCCTCTCCTCCAGCAGCAACACAGAGATCGTTAAGTGGTTTCTCGCCTCCTTTCTGTACAGCAAGCCGATACGGGAGAGCTCGGCGACGAAGACCTACAAGGTTTTCGAGGCGCACCGGATCCTGTCAGCGGACGCTATCGTAGAGGCGGGGTGGGATAAGCTCGTCGCACTCTTGGATGAAGGCGGGTACACGCGGTACGACTATAGCACCGCGGACAGGCTTCTGGAGATCTTCGGAAACCTCAAGCGCCTCTACCAGGGGGACTTCACCCGCCTTTATGAGGCGTCACGCGACTCCGAGGGCCTTGAGACCCGGCTGAAGGCTCTGGGCAAGGGTATCGGCGACACCACCGTCTCCATCTTCCTCAGGGATATGAGGGGGGTATGGAGGAAGGCCGACCCTAAGCCCACGCCGCTGGTTTACGCCGGGATGAAGTCGCTGAAGACCGGCGACCTGAAACGGTTTGCCCGTGAGAACAGCGTCGACCTCATACGCATCGAGACAGCTCTCCTCCGCTACGCAAAAGACTTCCTCAAGAGAGGCAAACGGTTACCGATCACTCTTTAACTCTTTCACAGGCTGCCCTGTCGCTCCTTCGCACCTCGGTGGCTGGCATCGTGTCACGCGACAAATGCTTTTCCATCTCCCCGGTCTTTGCTCCATTTCACTTGCAGGTTACTTCCGAGATCTCGCCGAATCCAGTCTCTGCGCGCAGAGCTTCCTCACCTCTTCGGCGAAAACGACGACCACCATGAAGAGGAGGAGGAAGATCCAGTCGCGCACGCCGAGGCTGACGGTGCCGAAGGTCGGCTGAAGGAGGGGGGTGTAGATGAGGATGACCAGGATGACGAGCTGGCTTACCACGCCCAGCAGGATCCACTTGTTCGTCTTGACGCCAAGCTTGAAGAGGGAGGTCCGGTTCGTTCTGCAGTTGAACGCGTTCCCCATCTGGGAAACGACGATGCCGGCGAAGGTCATCGTGATGCCCTTCAGGTAGACAGGGTCAGAGGACGCAAGCTCTTGGCCAAGCCTCCACCCGCCCTGCATCCAAGAGGAGAGGCAGCCGTACATCGCCCCGGTCGCGATGATGGTCCCGATGAAGAGCGATCGTCCGAGCGTGTGCGCGTCAAAGATCCGTTCAGTGACGCTGCGCGGGGGTCTGCTCATCGTCCCTGGCTCGGTGGGCTCCACGCTGAGCGCCAGCGAGGGGATGACATCGATGACGAGGTCGATGGCCAGGATCTGCACCACCAGCAGTGGGAGAGGGATCCCCAAGATCACGTAGAGGAGGTAGGGGATCAGCTCCGCCCAGTTGTGGGAGAACACGTAAGCGATGAACTTCTTGATGTTGTCGTAGATCGTGCGGCCCATCTGCACCGCCTTCACGATGGAGGCGAAGCTGTCGTCGAGAAGGATCATCTCAGAGGACTCTTTCGCCACGTCGGTCCCCGAAATCCCCATGGCGATGCCGATGTCCGCCTTCCTCAGGGAGGGGGCGTCGTTCGCCCCGTCACCGGTGACCGCGACCACTTCACCCTCCCTCTTAAGCAGCGAGACCACCCGCAGCTTCTGCTCCGGGGTTGCCCGCGCGATCACTACCTCCTTCTTGTCCAGCTCCCTTAACGCGTCGTCATCGCTCATCTTGTCGAGGTCAGGCCCGCGTATGATGCTGCAGTCATCGCGCTCAATGATGCCGACCTCCCGCGCCACCGCTTTGGCGGTGGGGCCGTAGTCACCGGTGATCATCACGATCTTGATGCCTGCCTGCTTCGCAGTCGTGACGGCGTCCTTCACCTCAGACCTCGGCGGGTCCTTTAGCCCGGCCAACCCGATGAGGGTGAGATCCCGCTCGGCGTTTGCGGGTGTTATCTCCATCCTCTTGTCCAAGGTTCCGTAGGCGAGGGCGACTACGCGGAGCCCCGATTCGCCGAACCGGCGGATGTTCTCCTCGATCTTTGCCAGCCACCTGCGTGTCAGAGGCTCCGCACCGCCATGGGCTAGGATCTTACTGGAGACGTTGAGGATGCTGCGGGGCGCGCCCTTCACGTAGCCGATCAGGGCGGAGTTGTATTTGTGGACCGTGGTCATCCGTTTTCTCTCTGAGTCGAAGGGGATGATGGCGACTTTGTGTCTCGTCGTCTGTAGTCCTTGGACGTTAAGGTCCCGTTTAAGGGCAAGGGTGAGGAAGGCGCCGTCGGTGGGGTCTCCGATGAGCTTCCACGCTTGGTTCTTGTCGCTGGGGGGCTGGAGGGAGGCGGTGTTGCAGAGCGCCCCCGCCTCCAGGAGGGGCACGAGCATGGCAAACTCGTCCTTCTGAAGCCGTTCTCCGTTGATGGTGAACCTTCCGAGGGGCTCGTATCCAGTCCCTGAGATGTCGATTGCCGCGTCGGGCAGCCATATCTTGGTGACGGTCATCTCGCCTTTGGTGATTGTTCCCGTCTTGTCGGTGCAGATGACGGTGGTACTCCCCAAGGTCTGGACCGAGGAGAGCTTTCTGATCAGGACGTTCTCCTTCGCCATCTTAAGCACGTTGATGGCGAGCGCTGTGGAGACCGTGACTTGGAGACCTTCTGGCACACACGCGACCATGACGCCGATCATGAACAAGATATTCACGGCCAGGCTGAGGTGGAGCCAGAAGTAGCCGACGGCAAAGAACAGGAAGCCGATAAGCATCGCGATCGCGAAGTCGTACTTGGCGCCGTGAGCAATCTCCTTCTGGAGGGGGCTCATCGTGTCCTGGATCTCCTGGGTGAGCGTAGCGATCTTTCCGATCTGCGTCTCCATGCCGGTTGCTGTGACAACAGCCTTCCCATAGCCCCGGGCGACGCTGGTGCTCATGAACACCATGTTGGGGATATCGATCTCATGCGGCTCCTCCATCGGGATCGACTGCGCCGTCCGCGGTTGCGGCTCCGACTCCCCGGTTAAAGGCACGTTGTTAACGAAGAGGTTGTAGACCTCGATCAGGCGGGCGTCAGCAGGGACGCGATCCCCCTCCTCGATGACAATGAGATCTCCCGCCACAACCTCGGCGGCGGGGATCTGCTCGGTCTCGCCGTCGCGGATCACCTTGGAGTGGTAGGGTACCCACGCCTTCAAAACCTCCATCGCCTTCTCAGCACGCCACTCCTGGATGATGCTGAGGCTAATGTTGACTACGACGACGATGAGAATGACGAGGCTCAGCTGCCCCTGGTTTGAGATCGCGGCTAAAACCGCGGCGAAGATCAGCAAGACGGTGAAAAGATCCTTGAACTGAATGATAAGCCGGTAGACTGGAGAGGCCTTCATCCGCTCCTGCAGCGTGTTGGGCCCGTACTTCCGAAGCCTCCTCTTCGCCTCCTCCCCGTTGAGCCCACTCGGAGACGTATCAAGCTCCTTAAGGATCTCATCAACACTTTCAGCTTGGATACGGCTCATATCTACCACATCGGAGAAAAGTACGGTGTTCCAGGTGCACTTTCGCAGCTTCCCTTCCTCTAGGAGGCTCGTTCAGACCTCATGTCTTTCGTCCCATTTCAGGGGGAGTGTAGGAGCGAGCTATTAAATCTTTCAGGAAGTTCTGCAGCCCGCAAGTGTTAAAAAGAGGCTCGCAGATTCCTTGGCCTTTAGACGGCGATGTCTGACACGTTTATAAAAAGCCGAATCGTATGGGACTCGCCTGTACACGAATGCGTCAAGGGCCGTGGAGAGAATGCCAAGACCGTGCTCTATCTGCAACTGCCTCAACGAGGACGCCGCGAACTTCTGTGCGCGATGCGGCTCCTCCCTCACCCGCATAATTGTGAAGCCGGCGGATGCCACCGCGCCTCCCATGGTCTGGAGGCCCACGTTGCCGGCTACCGCGTGCGCCTACCACTTCAGCATCCCCTTATTGTTCACGTGTGGGCGGTGTGGAAAGCCGATCTGCGGCTCATGCGCCCGCATCTTCCTCGGGATCGTACTCTGCGTTGAATGCCTCCGCGGTACCCCCACCCTGCCTGCGACGCTTGCCTTTCTCCCGGTGACGTACGGTCTCGTCCCAGCCTACCGGGGTCGCTAACCTCTAAGAAAGGGTAGGGGCTCGCGTGCCAACGAGAGGTTGTCGACCAAAATGAACAGTGTACAGTCGAGATGGAGGGCGCACGGTCCTATTGGCGGGCGGGGTGGACCTCGGGCGGAGGCATGTAGAGGAAACGTATCGCGTGGAGGCGTATCGGGCAATGTT
>CAYSNV010000082.1:0-5002 GCA_964432545.1 uncultured Candidatus Bathyarchaeia archaeon
GAAAGTCTCAACCGACTACCACCTCGAATGGAAGGAGCCGGACGTGGAGGGCGTTGCGAGTTTCCTCTGCGGGGAGAGAGACTTCAACGAGATTAGGGTGAGGAACGCGCTAACGCGGATGACGGAGTCCTTGAAGAAGACAAAAGGGAAAAGCACCTTGGAGTCTTTCTTCAGCTAATCCTTGAACCCGTATTTCCCCAGCAGGGGGACAAAGGCGACGCCGCCGTGATCTTCGAACGTCACCTTTCCCCGCGCATCCTTTCGGGCGACGACGAGAGTCTGATAGGAGAACCTCCCGCCCACCGGTGAGGCGAGGATACCGCCCCGTTTCAGCTGCTCCAACAGGATCGGGGGGATCTGAGGAGCCGCCGCCGTAACGAGTATACGGTCGTAGGGAGCTTCCTCCAAATAGCCTCCTGAGCCGTCCCCTAAGATCACCGTGACGACAGATGCGTAGGAAGCTTTTTTCAGATTCTCTTGCGCCATCTCTACCAGTTCAGGGACGATCTCCACCGTAAAGACGTGGCCCGCGCCCGGCTCACCTTCAGGAGCCACGATCTCGGCGATGGTGGCGGCGTGATACCCACTTCCCGCCCCAACTTCTAAAACTCTATGCCCCTTCTCTAGCTCCAAGACTTCGTTCATGATTGCTGCCATGTGAGGAGCGCTGATGGTCTTCCCGTGGCCGATGGGGAGCGGGTTGTCGTCGTATGCGTGGTCGGCAAGCTCTGGGGGAAGGAATTTCTCGCGTGGAACTCTGAGCAGAGCGCCGATGACTTTTCGGCTCCTCGCGACGCCCTCGGCTACCAGGTTCTCAACCATGGTCTTCCTGCGGCGGTAAAATATATCTTCCCCCGTCATCATATCTCCTTCCAAATCGGAGGATGCCATCTCTAATGAGGGTTGAGGAGTATCTTGAAGCTTACGGAAACAGAGGGATGCGAGCGTCGCACCCTGTCAGCTTCGAGTTTACGAAAGACGACTATCTGACGTCGAGGGGCGACTGCATCATCGGCGTAAGGGCATCTAAATCGGCTGCTGACTTGCCTGGAGACTTCAGGACTCTGGCGCAGCGCGATGCCGCGGTAATTAGAGTGGTGGTAGAGGTTGACGGGCTGGCTGAGACCGCAACAGGCAAAGGGAGCAAAGGGTTGACTCTCACGCATCCTCACGACATGGTCTTCCGTAAGAGTATGTTCACATGCGCCCGGACGGTCATGGTATCATCAGATATGGCCGCCTCCGATTTCAGTCGGCGGATGATCCAGATGTTGAGAGACCCCCGCCAGAAGATGTCGATCACCTTGACGGTCGAACGTTCCTGAAAAGATAGGGGTGGGCGGAACTCCCGGGCTAGGAAGCGACCTTTCCACTCGTTCACAAGGGGAGTCACAGGGGATATCGTGTTCATCTCTCCGTTCTCATGCCTCTATAGCAACCATTTCCTGAGCCACTCTCTCGTCGTTTCGTACAGACGCTTCCGCTGCTCTTCGGTTTCAAAGAAATGGTTGGCCCCTTCAATGACCGTCAACCGCTTTGGGTCATTGATTAACGAGAATAGTTCTCTTGACTGGTTGACGCTGACGACGTCATCCTTGTCTCCGTGGATGATGGAGATGGGGCAGCAGATCCTCCCCGCCTTGGCTGTGACATCAACCCTCTTGATTTCCCGGAAGAATGGCCTGCCGACTTTGAATCTTACGCGCCGTCGGTAGGGTGACGGGTCTTTCCGGTACCAGGTGTGGCCTCCCGCGGCGATCTGGCGCAATCCCTTTTGCCCGACGAGGCCGGTGAAGACTTCTACGGGGCGGAGGGTCGATGACCATAGAACCATGGCCTTGACGCGCCGGTCCCATCCTATCATCGACACTAGACTGCCGAGGCTGTAGCCTAGAACCCCGATTCTCGCTGGATCGCAGCCCCGGTCTGCGACGACCTTCAGAGCCGCCTTGAAGTCGCTGACCTCACTTCTGACCGTCATGCCCTCGAAGCTGCCTTCGCTGTGCTCTGAGCCGCAGAAGTCGTACCGCAGTACCATGAACCCGTCTTCGCAGAGTTGGCGTGCGCATTCCACGAAGAGACCGTGGCTGTGCATGTTTCCTGTCCATCCATGGTTCATGATGACGGCTGCTGGCTTGCCTCCGTCGGGGAAGTGGAGGAGGCCTAGGATTCGTTTCCCATGATTCTGGAACATGACGGGATCCTGATAGAGTTCAGGCATCCGTATTCACCTGTGAGACCGGGACTGAATCTTCTCCAGGGTTGGAGGCAGCTCGGTTAGCGAGTTTATCGTATAATCGGGTCTAACCGCACCAGACGCGCTGGGCTCTTGATCTGTCTTATAGTAGTAGTCCTCTGTGGGGGTGAGCTCTTGCGCCAAGAGTATGGCGGCCATCCCCATGTTCCGCGCTCCCTGAACATCACGTCGGGGATCATCGCCGACAAAGGCCGCTGCACCCGCCTTCACACGCGCCTTCTTCAGATAGCGTTTGAAGATCTCTGGATGGGGTTTACGCCACCCCACCTCGCAGGAGACGACGATGTGGTCGAAGAACTCGACGAGGTCTGCCTTCTCCAAGCTTCTCCGCACGACATTAGAGCAGGTGAAGTTGGTGACGACGCCGAGGGAATACTTCGGGGCGAGTTCCGCAAGGGCCCGTTCCGTTCCGTCTAGGGTCATCACAGACTCCAAGTAGGGTCTGAAGTAGGCTTCGACGCTGTCGCAGAGGACGGTATTCTTCGGTGTGGGGTAGCCGAGCTTTTGCAGTGTCTGGGTCACGGAGGTGCAGTTGTTGACCTCTTTGAGTTCCTCTTGTCTGATTCTCCGGTGTGCGCTGCTCGTCTCCTCGTAGGTGGCGTCGAACTCGTCGAGGATGAATCCTTGCCTCTCGAGTGTTTCTTTGAGGGACTTGATCATGAGCTCTCTTTGGGGCAGGACGTGGATGAGGGTGCCGATGAGGTCGAACGCGACCGCCTTGAGCTGCATCGGGATCGCTCAGCGCTTAGGAAGGCTGACCGGATTGCTCAATCCACGAGAATTTCCTTTGCAGGGTTTTCGGGTAGTAGAGCCTCCAGTCGAAGTCCACTGTCTTGGACCAGTCACGGTAGATGCGTGGGTCGATGTAGCTCTTGAGGGAGGTGCCGAGATTGTACTCTTTCGCCTCTTTCATCTCTTCTATCTTGAGCTTGAGTTTTTCGATGGCCGCGACGCTTTTCTTCTTTTTCTCCTTGAGCACCTTGAGCCTGGCTTTCTTCTTGTCGAGAGACTCCTGCCACTTCTTTGGGACCTTCTTCTTGTGGTTGAGGGCGATGGCTGCTTGGAGGTTCGCCACAACTGCGGCGTGCTTTTTGACGTAGTCTGGGGCGGCCTTTTCAACGGAGGTCTTGGCGAGGAACTCCCGGACCGCTTTTGAGGCGTGGTACGTTCTGAACACTTTTGCCGTCAGGCCCTCGGTCACTTCTCCAAGGAAGTCGCTGACGACATCAGAGCGGACGCCTTGGAATACGGAGGATTTCGCGGTGGCCACGAACTCTTGAATATTCTTCACCACCTGTTCGGGAGGAGAGACTTCGCGGTTGAATCGTACCGAGTCCTTGCCTAGGAAGTCGAGCCTCACGACATTGTTCGATTTCACTGTGACGTGTTCGGGCCTAAGCGTCGTAGCGCCTACGGTGTCGGCCTCGTCTTTGTCCTTCTCGTCACCGACGCGGATCTTGAGGGCGTCGATGAGGTAGCAGACAGTTGCGATCTTTCTCCGCTTCACATCCGGGCTAGCCAAGTTCTCTTCTATATGTTTGCGGAGGGCTGATATCTTCTTCTCAAGCTGTCTGGCAGCCTCAAACTTCTCGATATCTTTTTCCTGCTTAATGTGCGAGGAGTCGGCAAGCCAGATGTATTTCTCGACGCCTCGAAGCTTGTCGTCCCACTTGGCGATCCACATGCTGTCGGGCTGCCAGACAATCTCTTTCCAGCTGCCCGGGGGCCTGGGAGCGTCGGGGCTGAGGTTGAGGATGATGTCGTGGATGTCTGCGGCGGGTTTCCACCGGCCGCGCAGGGGGTGTTTTCCTCTCCCCATGAAGATGCAGGCGGGTTCGACGAGGTAGTTGGCGACCTCCGCCTTCACGTTGTCGACGATCGCGTAGCCGTACTTCTCTTTGAGGTCTTCTCTCTTTTTCTTTCGCTCCTCGGCCAGCCTCTTCTTCTCCTCTTTAGGCGTGGAGAGTTTGGCCTGTTTCTCAGCTTCGACGAACTGTATGATCTCTGAGAAGTCGAAGTCCTCGATCTCAACCTTCTCGCTGATATCGAGCTCTTTCGAGAAATCGGTGAGGAAGTTCGCACAAAAACAGGGTCTTGGACGTACTCAGTTCCCAGCTTTCTCACCCAAGCAACCGCCATTTCTTCCTGGAGCGGTGTAAGCACTAGATCTTTCCCCTTGAACTTGATGTGGAACCCCTTGGGTTTGTACCGTTCCGGGATCAGTACGCCGTTGTGGGAGAGGTATTTCATCAGCGAACTGCCTCGAGGCTGAGAAGCAACCTAGGCTTGCGGGTTCTCCTTTGACCAGAGTCTACTAACAGGTTCCTCTAATAAATACTTTTGACATATTTGCCCCCCGGACTGGAAAGGGCGTTGGGGATCTGTCTCGCGCTTATGTCAAGTTGACGGTATTCACGGTAGCGGGATAACCATCGCGTGCGCTTGAGAGAAGTTTCAAATAGTATGTGCACGCGTTTGTCTCTTAGGACGTGGTGATGATGTCGAAGGTCGTGGCGATCATCGCGACAGTTGACAGCAAGGCGGCTGAAGCTTTCTATCTCCGCGGGTTGATAAATGCAAGAGGCTATACGCCCGTCATAGTCGACGTCAGCTGCAGACCTCACCGCTACACCCTGGGAGCAGCCGACATTCCAAACAGCAGGGTGGCTGAAGCGGCGGGACTCTCCCTGCAGGAGTTGGAGACCGGCGTAAAAGGAAGAGTAGCCTCAAAGATGTCTGAGGGGG
>CAYSNV010000083.1:0-4975 GCA_964432545.1 uncultured Candidatus Bathyarchaeia archaeon
GTCCTATATAAAGCTACTAAGTGGTAATTATGTTATTTGTCTGTCAATATGAATTATACCCGGAAAAAATCAATAAGGCCATCAAATCCTTTGAAGGTTGGGGAAAAGTCAGTGCAAAATCGGATCAACTACCCCCAGTGAAAGTGGTGGGTAGTTACTGGCTTTTCGGGGAACAGGTCGTTGAAATAGTAGACGCTCCAGACTATGAGGCGGTGTACCATTGGTTTTTCCCGATAACGCGGTACATACGGAAATTTCGAATTAGTCCAGCATTGCCATGGGACGAAGCGATCAACAAGTTGAAGCCAATTTATACAGATAGTCAGCTTCCAGAGGATGTCAGAGATCCTGACTGGATTAAACCTCACAAAGGCCCAGACATGGGAATTATGGATCCTAAGTGGGAGCATCCTAAATATAAGAGAATAAGCAGCTGAAGTTACCTTTCCGTCAGAACTCAAAGAGAATAGAATAACCCCTCTCCTCTTTTAGTCCTACTTCATAGCGCGCGCTCCGCAGACACTTCACATCTATCGCGCTATGACACTACATACAACAAGAACAAGAAGAAGCACCACCTTAGAGCCCTAGAGTTTGCTCCGGGGAAGTCTACCTCTTATCACTAGTGCGTGCGCGCTCTTGAGTGTATTTAGGGCTCTTCGGCTTTTTTTCTTTTGAACTGTAACACACCTCGTCAATTCTAAGAATCATTGTCGCAGCTTCGGTTGCGGTGTTAAATACTCGCACTTTAATATTGAGTGGTTCTACGAGACCATACCTTACCACGTCATTAGCGATATTTCTTTGTACGCAAGCGAGTCCAGCATTTCTGCTATTCTCTTGGTGTAGTGATCGGAGCTTTGTCAGAGTCGTGATTGGATCCATCCCAGAGTTTTTGGCCAAAATTGCAGGTATTTCCTCTAAAGCGTCGGCGAAATTGAGGATGACCAACTGTTCTTTCCCGACAATCGTTTGAGCCCATTGCCGCAGCTGGATGGCAATTTGCAGCTCTGATGCTCCTCCGCTGGGGATTACGCTTGGATTCTCAATAAATTGTCTTTGGATTGAGAGAAGATTTTTTATGACACGCTCAATTTCCCCTCTAATCTTCTCTGCGGCTCCACGGATGACAAAATTGACTGCCTTGGGATGTTTGCATTCCTGAATGAAGATCCACCGCGACTCCGCAGGCGGTGTGCCCTTGACAAGTTTCTCCTCGATCAGTCCTGCCTCTCCCAGCTGGTCGGGGCCGAATTCACGTAGGGTCTTTATGATCTGACCGCCTGTCGCCTTGGCGACCAGTTTCAGATCGGGTTCGCTCACCCTCTCAGTCCCAAGGACCCCGTGCTTCGCCAGCTCGTACTGGGCGAAGTGGTCGATGTCCCACTCTGTCATGACGAGTCCCACACCCATGCCGGCAAGTCTTTCGACAACTTCCTTAAGCAATCTCCTCTCTTCCTTGAGGAATGCTTGCGGAGTCTCGGGCTTTGAGACATCGATCTTTGCACCGTCGTAGGAGAAGGTGACTTTCTTGACTTCTAGCGGAGCATTCGTCACCGCCACCTTCGCATCCTCAATCCGCGTGGGCATGTTCTGGTGTATCCTTTCCTTTTTCACTACAACGCCTTTGATCAGCTCTGAGTCCGCTATGGCGCCGCCCGGAATAGTCACAATCTTCGCGTCCTCAACAAGTGTCCTGTGCGAGTCTTTGATGTTCTGTGTCAAGCACTGGACTGCTTCTGTGGAGAGCGCTGAAAGCCTCTCCACTTCGGGGGGAGAGAACCTCCCCACAAGAGCGGTGCGAGCGATGTTTCGTAGCGTTGCATAGTCTGTAGGATCCGACTTGACGCTGATATCGCGGAGGATCTCCCGGGCTTTCACCGCTGCCTCATTGTATCCTTCGATTATCGTGGCGGGATGAACCTTCTTGTCGATGAGAGTGAGCGCCTTCTTCAAGAGCTCGCCGCAGAGGATGATCGTCGATTTCACACCATCCCCTATCTCGTAGTTCAGCGCGAAGGCAACCTGATACAGCAGCTTCATGATCGGATGTTCCGCGTACTCCTTCATCCCGCTCAGGAGGGTGAACCCGTCGCTGGTGACGGTGATATCCCCCCTCCCGTCGACGACGATCTTCTCTCTCCCGTATGGTCCCAGCGTGGTCTTGAGGAGTTCTTTCACCGAAACGGCGACGAACATGTTGGAGCGCCGCGCATCCGCACCCTTAGTCGTGGCAGCACCCCGTCTCAAGATGCCGTCGAGATAAGTGCTAGGCTGGGGGGGTGGGGGGATCGTCATACTTCGAACCTTTCATCAAACTCTCTCTGAGACTTAATAAGCTTAACACAGATCCTTTCTCGAGACGACGTTGCATGGTCATTCTGACGCGCTCGCAGACCGTCGTTCACCGGTTCAGCAATCATTTTCTGGGTGATTCCGGCAAGAGGGGAAGGCGTGATGAGAACCTCGAAGGCTTTCAGGACCTGGTCCAAAGAGTTCTCACGTTGTGTTCGCCACGATTTATATTCGTTCGTTGCTAGCGAACGCGGATTGAATCTCTTCAAGAAACGTTCCAACACGCATGTGACATTCCGCACCAATGTCTTGCCCTGTGAATCTTGAAACGGCATAGGGTCCCTGTGAATCAGGATCTCTAAACGCTTGTCTTACCATATTAATGCTATCGCTTATGACTCTGCGTTCCGTTGATTCCATCTGAACCCTGTTGAGATTGGATAGGAATTCTTGGGATGCTTGTTTCGGGCTTCCCATGTGAAATCCTGTCAGCGCGTAGATGTCGTATGCATCCTTGTCGCTCAATCTAGGGAGAGCTAGGCCTTTCATCGTAAGGCTGCCTACTATATTGGCTACATTGAGTTCTGCGACTATCTTGCCGTCACTAGGAAGGACTCCTTCCACGTTTTCCTTGTAGTTGAACTTGAATATGATGCTTGAACCCTTTATCAGACAGGCCTTTATGCCTGCTTGAACTCTTATCAGTGGATACGCCTGTTCTGCAGCGCTTGGTTCTGTCAGGAAATCCAATTCGACACGATATTCCTTCCTGTCAAGAGGGGATCTTACGTTCTTCTCGAATCTGAAGGGATTCTTAGCTGTCTCTTTGTACCCAAGCTCTTCAACAATCTGTCTTATGCTCTCGTACCTTACCATTATGGATGGGCGAAGCACCAAGTCGATGTCTTTTGAACCACAGTGGTCGAAGTATCCTCTTGTCAAGAAATACGGTGCCCATCCCCCTGCCAACACAAGATCCTTTCCGTACATGCTTAGCGATGAAGCCACTTCGACCAAGGCTGATTTCGAAGCCTCTGTCATGCTCACATCATACATGTCATTCACTTCGCAATGTCTTTGCCCATTTCTCTAGGATCCGATTGTAGACGGCTTGGGCTGCTTCCTCTCCTCTAGCCGGATAGTTGAAGAGATCTACGTAGAGCTGTACGTCTGACACTACTCTTACCCCATCTGTAATTTGAGATTGATAGAACACTCCCTCGTCACTTGGGATCACGAGCTTCACGTTTCCACCTCTGGGGATTGGCTTCAAATCAAGCGCTCGAGCGAGTTCCTTGGCCGATCCGATTTCTGGGACGTACATGTGGATATCGACTGGCCTGACATATGGGGCTATGAGGGCTGCTCCAGCTAGGACTGTCAAGGCATACCCGAGACTCCCGACCCTAGTCAGCCCTTTGATGAAAGTGTCGACCTCCCGCTCAAACGTGTAGTATTCAAGAAACTCATTCGATCTGTCGTATTGATTGTAGGCTGCCCATCTCCTAAGCAGATGCTTAGGATCAGACACTTTGAGATGGTTATCGGCGGTTCTCGCTACGTAACCTAGATCTCGAAGTTTTGAGACCACCGCATGGGCGTGTGCTACTGATATGCCCACATGATCCGCTAGGTTCCTAAGAGTCCACTCTTGACCGGGGTCAATGAGTAACGCTCGTACTATTCGAGAGGCTTTAGGTTCGAATACGTTGCGAACCTTTCGCATGGTCATTCGATTTGACAATGTTCGCTTGTGTTTATTAATGTTCGCCAGTAGCGAACGGAGCAGAGTAAGGCGCTGCGTCTCTGGAAGAGGTTCTCGCTGCTGTCTTTGCTCTATTCAAAGTTCGAACGAATAGGGGAACGCCATCGCCCTGAGAAAAGCTTTGAGGCTAGATTGAGGTCCTCGGCCAAAAGATATGACCTGGGTAAGGAAAGAGACTGGCATGAGAGGGATCTGGGCTTCCTCTTGGATGAGGCCTATCTGCCTCGACGTAGTACGTGTCCAGCTAGAACGTCTGGGCAGTGCTTCTCCTTCTCCACCACGACTCTGCCGTTCACTATGACGTGTTTGATCCCCCTAGGGTACTGGGTAGGGTTGGAGTAGGTGGCGCGATCCCTGATCTTCTTCGGATCGAACACGGCTAGGTCGGCGTACATTCCCGTCTTTACCAGCCCTCTGTCTCTGATCCCGATGCGGGTGGCGTTCATCCACGTCACCTTTCTGACCGCGTCCTCCATGGTGAAGAGGCGGTGGTCGCGAGCGTAGTGGCCGATGATCCGGGGGAAGCTTCCGTAGGCCGCAGGATGAGGCTTGCCAACTCCGGTGAGGATGGCGTCAGGGCCAACAGATGCGAGAGGGTGCGACAGCAGAAATCTTACCCCCTCATCGGTCTCCTTGTTGCCGGTGACGCCGAAGTAGAGCGCCATCACCCCTCCCCCTTCCTCGATGATGAGGTCAGCGGCCACATCGAAGGGGTCTTTGCCGAGCGTCTTGCCCAGCTGGGAGAGGCTCTTCCCCTCCCAGTCCTTCTTGCGTCCGCTGGGGACAGAGATGATGTCGATGTTCTCCCAGCCTGTCGCCTCCACGAGGTTGTGCGGCCACTGCCCGGGCTTCCACGGGGGCCAGGTCGGGATGAGTTCGAGGACGTCTTTCTTGATCTTTGCTCGGGTGGTGGGG
>CAYSNV010000084.1:0-4871 GCA_964432545.1 uncultured Candidatus Bathyarchaeia archaeon
GGAGGCGGACATAAGATCCTTCACGCTTTTAGGACAAAAGCTCCTTCACTCTACATTTAACCTTATCATAGGTGGTCCGCATAGACATATTTATACAAATGTGCAGATACCCTGAAGTGAGCATGAGTGAGAAGCTGACGGCCTCTTGGAGACTCCCCTTCCCACCGGCATCAACGGCCTCGACAGGCTCATGAAGGGCGGAATCCCGCTAAAGCAGGTGACCCTCATCTACGGGGCTGCTAAAACAGGAAAGACCACGTTATTGCTACAGACGGCCATCAACACTGCCTCCAGATTCAAGGTGCTGTATCTCGATGTCGACTCGACCTTCAACGTGAGAAGGTTCAAGCAGATCTCTGACAAGGGCAGAGAGTCAGTAAGCCAGAACATTCTCATATTTGCTCCTGAGACCTTCGAGCAGCAGACCAGTATTGTGGAGAGCTTGGAGAACTACGTCACCGGGAGAACGAGGCTGATCGCCGTCGACGCGATCTCTACTCTCTACAGGGTTGGATCCTTAAACGCTGTGGAGAGGTTCAGCCGCAATAGAGAGCTGAACAGGCAGCTCGCCTATCTCACGGGCCTAGCGTTTCAGCATAATCTTGCAGTCCTCGTATCCAGCCCCGTCCGAAGCGCTATGGCAACCGACCCTACAGAGATAGAGCCAGTAGCTAAGAGGACGCTCTTCCACTGGCCCGAGACGATAATAAGGCTTAAATCAACACAGTCGGTGAGCGTTAGGCAAGTGGTCATAGAGAGGCTTTCATCCAGCCCCACGGGTTTGATGTGCAGGCTCCGACTGTGTGAACGAGGATTCACAGACATGGATTAGCTGTACGCCCAAGCGTACCAGCTGTTCAGATCTCAGGGTGTGAGGGGAAAGAGGCTTTGCTGACGATCGGGCTCAACGAGATCCTTGCCGCAGTCTACTTCATAGTGCCCGCCTACATGGCGAATGCGATGCCCATAGTCTTTGGGGGCGGAGTGCCAATCGACCTGGGGAGAACCTTCTCCGATGGTGAGAGACTCTTTGGAGCAAACAAGACGGTTAGGGGGTTTGTGAGCGGCCTTCTCTTCGGCTTCGGAGTCGGCCTAGTACCGAGCGTCTTCCTGAAATCGTACAGCGTCGCGACAGGCTTTCTCATCGCTCTAGGTTCGCTATGCGGGGATCTGTGCGGGGCTTTCGTCAAGAGAAGACTGAGGCTGAAGCCGGGGTTCCCGCTTCCTCTTCTCGACCAGCTTGACTTCATCTTCGGAGCGTTGCTCTTCTCCTATCCTGCCCTCGGCTTCAGCATCGATGTGGTGTTTCTTATCCTCCTAGTGACTCCGCCAATGCATCTGGCGACGAACGTGGTCGCATATCTTCTGAAGATCAAGGAGAACTACTGGTAGCCTCAGGAAGAGCTAGGCCCTATCTTTGACTGAATCAACATGATCGAGTAGTACACTGAGATGAGGGTTACCAGCAGGCCGATGATCAGCATGATGTAAGCCTGTCTCGGCCGGTAGACAAGCCTCGTACTCCGCAACAGCATGTACAGACCCAGGATTCCCATGATGTAGACTATGGCGGCGACTATGCTCTCGTTCAGGGTCTGTAGATGAATGCTCCCCCTGTAGATAAACGTCCAGCCGCTTCCCCTGGGAAGAATGGCGAGCGGCTTCTCAAGGATAACGTAAATGCCTCCAGATATCACGAACACCGTGAAGGCAACGATCACCAAGTACAGCAAGATCGTCAGCGTCCCGAAGTATCGTGAAGGGAGCCACGCCCTCGGCTTGAGGCTGTAGGAGGCTTCCCTGAGACCCCTCCTCAGCTTCCATGTAATCTTGCCACCTTTCCGCTTGATGCCCATTTCATCCAGCCTTTTCTATTCTAACCTCTTGAGGCAGGAATTAAACGTTTTTCTCAGATCTGGAAGAGCTATTTAAGCCAAGCCCCGGGAGGATGGTTGGAGTTGGCTGGCCCCGACAGATCCGACCAAGGAAGACAGTGTGGTTCGACCTTTGGAGTGGTCACGTTGGGGAGTGCAGTGGAACCCCAAAGCTGTGTGAGTGCCGGGATAGGGTTAAAATATCTCAACACGAGATTCTGTGTACTCGGCAACGCTGCGGAGGGTCATGATGCCGCAAAAGATCATATGCTCGCAATGCGGCACAGTTCTCTATGAGGGGCTTGAGCTCGAACCGCCTGTGGAGATCATCCAAAGACACAACGGCACATGCCCCAAATGTGGGAAAAAGCTTGACTATGACTCTAACAACGTACGATTCTGGTCGATGTAGAAGACGTAGTAGACCTCCTCCAAAGCGTGAAAAAGTATGGATGCCAAGACCATGTTGCTGAAGACACCGCTTTACGACTTTCACAAGGCCTATGGCAGACTCGTCGAGTTCGCAGGGTTTGAGATGCCTGTCTGGTACAGAGGAGCGGTGGACGAATGCCATGCGGTCAGGAACGATGTAGGTATCTTCGATGTCTCCCATATGGGGCGGGCCTTCGTCACCGGGAAAGATGCGCAAGACTTCCTCGACTACCTTACCCCTAACGACGTGGCAAGCCTTAAACCCCTGCAAGTCCATTACACGGTACTGTCCAATGAGAGAGGCGGCATTGTTGACGATGTGGTCATACTGAGGCTTGAGGAGCAGCGTTTCCTGATCGTCTTCAACGCAAGCAACCGGCAAAAAGACCTTGAATGGCTGAGAAAGAAACAGCCTCGGTTCGAAGTCGAGCTCAACAATATCTCTGACAGCTCAGCGATGATTGCTGTTCAGGGACCGAAAGCTAAAGAATTGATGGACTACCTCATCGATAAGGAGACCGTTGACATTCCGAGGTTTGGGTGCGGCCAGCGACCCATCGACGGAGTACCCTGTGTCGTATCCGGGACAGGCTATACGGGGGAGAGAGGCTACGAGGTAGTCGTTCCCGACACTTCAGTGGGTAACCCCGAGAAAGCTGTGCAGGTTTGGAATCGCATCCTTGAGGCAGGCAAACCGTTCAATATCATGCCTTGCGGCCTAGGCGCACGCGACGTCCTCCGACTTGAAGCAGGGATGTGCCTCTACGGTAATGACATCGATGAAGAGACCACCCCTCTCGAAGCGCGCATCGGTTTTGTAGTAAAACTCGACAAGAAGAGCAACTTCATCGGGAGAGACGTTTTGATGAAGCAAAAGGCGGAGGGCGCCCAAAAGGTGAGAGTTGGGCTCAAAGTCAAGGAGGGAGGGATCCCCCGAGCGGGTTTCTCCATAATGAAAGACGGAGGCAAGGTCGGCACGGTAACCAGCGGCACATACTCCCCCCTACTCAGGATAGGCATCGCGATGGGGTATGTGAGGAAGGAGTACTCCAATCTCGGCACGTCTCTGCAAATAGATGTTCGAGGACGTCTAGCCGAGTCCGAAGTAACTCAGATGCCTTTCTATGATATGAGCAGATACGGATGGAAGCGCATCACAGGTGGAGCGAGCAAACAATAAATACAGTGTAACAGAAGAGTCAACATATCAGATGAGGTGTGGTACTTGAGGGTCGGTGAATATGATGTTCGGGAAGGGCTCTACTACAGCAAAGAGCACGAGTGGGCGAAGGCTGAGCAAGACAAGTGCAGGGTCGGAGTCGCGGACTATGCCCAGCAGCGGCTTCACGAAGTGGTGTATGCAGAACTTCCCAGAGTGGGCTCAAAGGTGTCACAGGGGGAGTCTCTGGGAACAGTTGAGTCGGTGAAGGCGGTTGCAGACGTCTTCTCGCCTATCTCAGGGGAAGTGATCGAGGTTAACGAGAGACTGAGGGATAGCCCCGAGCTCATCAACAAGACCCCTTACGACGAGGGATGGATAGCTGTCATCCGGTCGTCGAAGCCCGAGGAGTTCAAGAACCTGATGGACGCCGCCGCGTACTCTGAGTTCCTGAAAAGCCTTGCGGAAAAAGAGGGATGATCACTTCAGTCTTGAGCGCGGCCCACCAAATCCCTTACCGTCTCCCTGCGCCTGTTCCCTAGCGAGTCGCACACCGATGTCGAAGCTCGAACCGCCGATGTTCCAGCTCTTCTTGAAGTAGTCGCCAGAAGGCAACTCGTCCGGCAACGTAAGAACCTCCACGTCACGCGCTCGTACCTCATCTTTCAAGTACTCCTCATGCTGCCGCAGCCAATTCTTGAACCTCGCTTGGGGGCAGCGTACAGACACTCGGATGAAGGCGTCTACAGAGAGGTCCATTTGGCGTCTCATCTCCTGGATCCTTCTGACGATATCCCTGATGAAGCCTTCGACCAGAAGATCCTCAGAGAGCTTCGCCTCAATATAGACTCTTCCCCTGCTGAACAGGCCTTTCGAGTAGCCCTCAGGCATCTCCTCCTTGAACGCCACCATCTCCGGTACGATATCGAAGGTTTTGAAACCAATAGTCAGCTTGTAGACACCTTGCTTCTTGAATGCATCATAGATTGTTGAGCCGTCCAAACCTTTCAGAGCGGCGCCGATCTTCGTGGCGTCCTTCTTGAAAGCAGGGCCTATGACGTCAAACCTCGGGATCGCTGAGATCTTCTCTATCCTATCCTCTGATTCAATGTTCAGGTACTCGACTTTCTTGGCGTTTGCGGCAGAAAGCAGTAGATCTTCAAGTTCTTGGAGGGAGTCTGCAGCGTCCCGGTCTGAGAAGATGATGAGGCGAGCTACTGGCTGGCGGAGTTTTATCTTCAGGGCTTGCCGCGCGCTCACAACTGCGTTGGCGACATCGCGGACATCCTCCATCCTTTTTTCCAATTCACCCCAAATGTGAGTGTTCTCTGGCTCGGGCCACAAGTTCATGTGTACGCTTTCAGCCAGATCAGGCTCGGCTGGCAGGACGAACTCGCGGTAAACCT
>CAYSNV010000085.1:0-4868 GCA_964432545.1 uncultured Candidatus Bathyarchaeia archaeon
TCACAATCCTTATGATTTCTTCCGGGCTTGGAATTCTTCCAGCGACCCTGATGGAACCTCCTATCGCAAGGGCAGGTGAGAGAAAGACACCGTATCTTGAAATCACATCTTCCGAAGCGATGTCCAGCTTCTTCACGGTAACTTGGATCCCTTCCTGGGAAAGCCGGGATGCAGCCTGCTCAGCATTCTTATGGGCCATAGCGCACCTTTTGCATGGAGGTTCGACGCCAATGACCTCTAACACCGCATTCATCGAACGCTACCCTCGTATTGATATTTCAACATATCTTGAAATATCTCCGGTATTTAAAGGTTAGTTAGCGGAAGTTCCCAAATCGAAAACGTGTGCCAAGAAGCTAAGAGGCAGTCAACCCACAGGGCTATTAAAGAAAAGTTGAAATATTAGTGTTGTGGGTATTTCAAGATTATTCAAAATATCAGAAGGCTGGAATTCAATGCCAGATGAAAGTGGCAGCCGTCTATCGCTTCTAGATAGGTTCCTAACCTTATGGATTTTCATAGCGATGGGAGTGGGAGTAGCGATCGGGGCGCTGTTTCCCCAAGCTGTTGCAGTTCTTGACGAGTTTCGGATCGATACTGTCTCTCTTCCAATCGCTGTTGGTCTGCTGGTGATGATGTATCCACCTCTCGCGAGGGTCAAATACGAAGAGTTGTCGAAGATTCGGAAGGCGGGGAAGATGTTCACCGTATCTTTAATTCAAAACTGGCTGATAGGCCCCTTCCTTATGTTCGCTTTAGCCTGGGTTTTCCTTCCTGATCTTCCCGAGTACCGGGTGGGGCTAATAATTGTTGGCCTTGCGCGGTGCATAGCGATGGTCCTTATATGGAACATGCTTGCGGGAGGAGACAGCGAATACTGCGCGCTACTTGTTGCCTTGAACTCGATATTCCAGATCGTGATGTATTCGGTCTCCACCTACTTCTTCGTCACTCTTCTATCATCATGGATTGCGGGAACAGGGAACACGATTACCATACATGTCTCCATGATTGAGATCGCGAAGAGCGTTCTGATCTATCTGGGGATCCCTTTCTTCGGCGGTGTCGTGACCCGCTACCTATCCCTGAAGTTCAAAGGGAAAGAATGGTATGAGGTGAAGTTTCTACCGCGGCTGAGCCCGACCGCTCTGGTGGGTCTGCTATTCACAGTCGTCGTGATGTTCTCACTCCGAGGCGAATCGATTGTTAAACTCCCCATAGATGTGCTCAGGATCGCGATTCCACTAGTCGTGTATTTTCTTACCATGTTCTTCTCATCGTTTTTCATGTCCTATCTTCTCAGGTTCAATTACCCCGAGACCACAACTCTTGCTTTTACCGCTGCAAGCAATAATTTCGAACTCGCAATCGCTGTTGCGATCGGCGTCTTCGGAATAGCCTCAGGACAAGCATTTGCCGCAGTGATCGGGCCTTTGATGGAGGTTCCAATCCTAGTGAACTTGGTTAGTGTCTCGCTTTGGATGAAGAAGCGTTTCTTCGACCTGAGAACCTGAGGAAAACCACGCCCGGAGAATGGGCCCGCCACACCGACGTGAAGCGGTGGAGTCGGCGGATCATCATCCATCCAGTTCACACGTCAGAAAAATTTCAAGAAAAACTAAAATATTCATTCTCTCACACTGATGAGTGAGAACCATGAAGCTACCCGAGTATGTTGCTAAATGTGTGGGGAGAGCAGGCGGCATCGACAAGCTCTCAAGGACCGTCCTCAAGAAAGATGAGATAAAGACGCTGAGCAGGCTGTTTAACGCAGCTTCAGACCCGATAAGGGTGAAGATACTGTCACTTCTCAATGTTGCCCCTTTATGCGTGTGCGTGATCAAGGAGGTTCTGAAGATAAGCGACTCCAAGATCTCCTATCATCTATCCGGTCTTAGGGCAGCTAACCTGATCACAGACCAACGGGAAGGGAATTTCATAATCTACCAAATCACGCCTCTTGGAAAACGACTGCTACACATCGCAAGGACTAGTTCATGAGCCAACAACTTGGAATGACAAATAGTCATGAAAGAACTATACGAGTGCCCCATATGCGGCGGTAAAATGTCGGCAACTTCCAGAATCGTGGAGTGCACTTTCTGTGGAAAGAAGGAGCGGGCTGACTATCTCTGTTCCCGCAGTCACTACATCTGCGAGGAGTGCAGGATCTCAACGCCCGACGAGATCATCAAGAAGACATGCAAGTATGCGAGAGAGAAGGACCCCATTAAGATCGCGGAGCTGCTGATGAAGCATCCCGCCATGCCGATGCATGGTCCAGAACATCACTCTCTCACCGGCGCTGTCCTGTTGGCGTCCATGAGGAACAACGGACTCTTCAACATCGATGACGCGATGATAGACAATGCCATAGCAAGGGCTAAGAGGGTGCCTCTGGGGTCTTGCGGAGCGTGGGGCGCGTGCGGCGCTGCGATCGGAGTTGGCATCGCCTTCAGCGTCGCACTGGACATCGACATGATGTCGGGTGAGAAGAGGAGTATGGTGCTTCGCTTGGTCTCCAAAATCCTAGAGGAGATCTCGAGACTCAACGGCCCCAGATGCTGCAAGGCGAGCGTCATGATTGCGCTAGGGGTGGCAAGAACATTCCTGGCTGATAAGTACGGCGTGGTCTTCAATGATAAGAAAGTCAAGTGCAGGTTTAGGGATCGGAATCTTCAAGAGTGTCTCAAGGAAGCATGCCCCTTCTACAATGATTGATGAGGGTGACGCTGGGTGATGACGTGTCGCCTTGTCCGTTACAGCGATCCAGACGTGGCGATGAACGAGGCTCTTGAAGAGGCGATGCTGCTGGCGAGGCAGCGGGAACAGCCTCTCGAGACCATCCGCCTTTGGCAAAACGAGAGAGCCGTCGCCCTAGGAAGTAACGTAGACCTCGAATCCTCGGTCGATGAGGGGCAATGCCGGAAGAACGGGGTCAGGATCGTTCGAAGAGTCACTTCAGGGAAAACGGTCTTCCAAGATCCAGGCACCTTGAACCTCACCTACGTAGCTGATCAGAGAGAGATCTGCCCCGGCACAACCGACCTAGCAGACGTCTACCGGAGGCTGTGCGAGCCTGTTGCTGAGGGGATCTCTAAGTTCGGTGCGAAAGTGGAAGTTGATGAGTATGGCCTAGACCTGTTCGTCAATGGAGTGAAAATCGCTGGGGCGGGGGCCGCCTTCTACCACGATCTGATCCTGTTCCGGCTCTCTGTCTACGTTGACACGGATCTTGAGGTTCTAGAGAAGGTCCTACTGCGAAAAGGTGTCATCGCTCCCTTAAGCAGAGTACTGGGGAAATCAGTACAAGTAGAGGATGTAGCGCAAAACATAGTGAGTGCCGTTTCGCAGCGACTAGGAATACAGCTTGAGGGACAGGATGTTTCACCTCTAGAGAGGCGGCTGGCGACGAGACTGAGGGAGATCAAGTACTCGCAGGACGGTTGGAGCCGGGAAGCGAAGGCGCCACTCTCAGTTAAAGATGTACTGGTGGATGTGTACGTGGCCTATCCTCCGACGAGGAGCTGCCAAGCGATCATGGCAAACGTGAAGTCAGCCGCTGAGGCCCTTTCTGACAGAGTTGAGGTACGGGTGTGGATGCGGGGGAAAGGACTGGGGGGGAGCGGGAGAGTACCCCCGGGAGTTCCGATGACGAGTGGACTGATAAAGGCGTCGAAAGACTCCATAGTTCCCGCGGTCATAATCAACGGCAAGATCTCTTTTGCGAAGGATGTCCCCTCCAAGGAAGAGTTAGAGGCTGCGATCGCGCAGGAGCTGATGGGATAGAGATGGCGTGGCGCTTTCTTCTCGAGGAGAATGTCGTCCCCGCCGTGAACTTGGCGGTGGAGGAGGCGATTATGCGGGCACGAAGAGAGGGTCTGTGTCCCGACACCCTTCGCGTCTGGAGAAACGACAGATCCGTTATCGTCGGGTGTCACAGCGATGTCAAAGCTGAAGTCGACCTTGACGCATGCAGGAGAATGAAAGTGGAAGTTCTGCGGA
Organism: uncultured Candidatus Bathyarchaeia archaeon; assembly: GCA_964432545.1. GTDB lineage: Archaea > Thermoproteota > Bathyarchaeia > 40CM-2-53-6 > DTGE01 > CAYSNV01. Next base: position 4,006 of record CAYSNV010000085.1, read on the forward strand.
GGACTTCTGGAGGGAGCGCCGTCTACCATGATCTCGGAAACATCAACTACAGCTTTGTCGTACGAGAAAGAGCGTTGGGGGCGAGGTGTGAGGTCTTAGACGTGTACAGACACTTCTCTGAGCCTATTCTGCAAGGGTTACGTCTTCTAGGCGTCGAGACGGAGTTCCGTTCGCCCAACGCCTTGTTCTTGAATGAAAAGAAGATCTCAGGTATGGCGCAGCATCGGTTCTATGACGTGATACTGTTCCATGGCACCCTCCTGGTAGACTCAGACCTCGCGATGCTGTCGACCTTGCTGCTGAATCCAAAGCATGAGGTCACGAACATATCCCTTGAGCTGCGGGAAAGCCTGCCCGTGGAGAAGGTGGCCAACGCCATAAGGACAGGTGTTCGGGAATTCTTTCACACCAAGGTTGAAGACGGGGAATTGGCCCCTTCTGAGAAGATCCTTGCTGAAGAGCTTCTTGAAAGGAAATACTGCAGCTGCAGCTGGAACCTTGGTGATGATCAAGAGCCTTTCTGCCGACTGGGCAGCGACCGCGCCGTTTCCTCAGTGGCAGTCTAGCGCCACACGCGCTCTTTTCTCGCTCTTCTCTCAAGCAGCCATACGAAGACGTTGAACGCTTTCTTGGAGAGCCACCCCCACCTCTTATCCCCGAAATAGAGGGTGATCATCCTCCGCGCCCATTCCAAGTCATGGTCAAAGCACTTGACAAAGAGCTCTCTGTGGAGGCCCTTCAGATCTTCAGACCTGAACCACTCTCTGTCCTTCAACCTTCCGAGGGGTACAAAGAACAGAGGGACGATGAGGCTTTGGAAGTCTTTCAAATCGTCTACTAGCTCAATGGTGGCTGTGATATCC
>CAYSNV010000086.1:0-4860 GCA_964432545.1 uncultured Candidatus Bathyarchaeia archaeon
GCGGGGGCGGATCAGGGATTCGAGCAGATCGGAAGCGACGAGGAACTCCTGGTCACTCTCGACGGGTCAGGCTCCTACGACCCTGACGGAGACGCGATCGTTTCTTACACGTGGACCGGTCCTTTCCCTGAAGGGGGCGGGGTTAGATGATTATGTCAGCCAGGCCTGCGACTCTGGGCCACCGCTCTGCTGCTTCCCGCGCGACAGGTCCCCTGATCTCGGTGCCTTTGATCTCCCCCTCGGGGGTCATGAGGACTGCCGCGTTGTCTTCGAACTGGAGCCACGTTCCCTCTCTCCGTTTGAAGGGGCGGCGCTGGCGGACGATTACTGCGGGGAAGATCTGTTTTCTGAGCTCGGGGGAGCCTTTCACCACTGAGACTTTAACCATGTCGCCGACACAGGCCGCCGGGAGTCTTCGGAGGCGCCCTTTGTAGCCGCTGACGTTGATCAGCCTCACAATCTTAGCTCCGCTGTTGTCCGCGCATTTGAGCGTGGAGCCTGCGGGGAGACCCCGTGCGATGCGGGGACGGTACTCGACGACTCCGCGGGCGCTTACAGCCCTTGTTTTCGGTGCGGGCATGGTGGGATCACTTCATCCTTTTCTGATCGCTCTTCTTTCACTCGTAGATCTTTTCGACGACGACGAAGGAGACGTTCTTGCTGATTGGGCGGCATTCCGCGATTCGGACTTTGTCCCCTCTTTTCGCGTCGACGCAGGGAGGGTTGTGCGCCAGGATCTTGCTCCTCCTTTTCTCGTAACGCATGTATTTCCTGAGGTAGTGGAGGTAGCCTCTCTCGACGCCGACGGTCTTATCCATTCTGTCGCTGGTAACGATGCCTACAAGTATCTTCCCCCTCACGGGAAGTCTGCCATGGAAGGGGCATTGGTCGTCATCGCAGCTTCTCTTGGGGGGCGAGATTGTCAATCCTGCGTTGCTCATCACCAGCATCTCCATCGATGTTTGATTCTCTCTTCAGGCCGACCCACTAGAAGTTTTCCGTCGACGTTGACTCTCCGTCCTCCGGGAAGGGTGAATCCGAGGTGCGCGACCTGTTTGGGGATCTTCTTTCTTCCTTCAGGGGTCTCCAGTATCAGCATCTTCTTTGTCTCATCTACGATCACTCCTTTCAGGTTTACGAGGGTGGGATCGCTGCTGAGGATAATCGTGGTCTTCATTCCTATGAGTTCGTGTCTGAGGAGGTTTTGCGGGGTGATCGTCAAGCTTTTCCTCTCGCTTTCTCTTGTCTTTCTACTGTCAGGATTCGTGCGATCGTCTTTTTGATCTCGCGTATGCGGGAGGGGTTCTCGATGGTGCCCCCCGCCGCGACGGTCGTTTTCAGCTTTCCCAGCTCAACTCGCAGCTCCGCCAGCTTCTTCTGCTTGTCCTCCGCTGACATCTCCTGTATCTCTCTCATCCTCAGGATGGGCAGTTTCCTTCTCCTCCTGTTTCTTCTCTTCTGGGGTGACGGGTTTGAGTGAGGGCTTATCGGGGAAGTAGGCGCTCGGCGGCAAGATGTTCACCTTGACGCCGAAGAGCCCTTTCTTGAGCTGTACGTAGGCTCTCCCGGCCGCCAATTGACGAAGTACTGGGTCGCCGACACGAGGGAGATATCCCTCACGGTATTTCTCACATCGAGCCCGTTCTGTTGTCAGCTTGCCGCTGATGATCACCTCGGCCCCTTGTGCGCCAGCCCTCACAATGCGCTGCAGCCCCCAGTACGCGGCTCTCCTGAAGTGGATCCCCCGCTCTAGCGCTGCGGCGATCTGTGAGGCCATGACGTTGGGGTCGAGTTCCGGCGCGTCGAGGGGGGCGACGGAGATCTGGGGATTCTCGATGCCGAACTTCTCTTCCAAGACGGTGGTGAGGTCACGGATGCTTTGACCACGTCTTCCGATGACTATGCCAGGGCGGGCTGCGTAGACGACGACCCGTGTCCCCAAAGGGGTCTTGGCGATCTCGGAGTGGCTGTACCCGGCTCTCTTCAGCTCAACAGCCAGATACTCGTCCACCTCGCTCTTCTTCAGATTGTCCTTGATGAAGTACTTGTTAACCGACATCTTTTCGAATCATCCTTAGATGGTTGGTGGCATTCTGGTTTTTCAGGGGTGGTGTGAAGGGCGATCAGGGTATTTAAATCATACCGACGGGGGACTTGATCAGGGAGAGGTTCGGTAAGTCTCATAGCCGACAAGCTCAACGTGGGTCAGGGTGTTGTAGTCGGGTGAGGTCCTTCCGAAGGCTCTGGGAAGGGCTTTCTTTATCTTTCTTCCTCGGTGCGAGGCGGCGTGAATGAGTCTAAGGTTGTCAAGATCGAAGCCTTTGTACTCTGCGTCAGCCTCAAGCTCCTCCAATAGTTTCAGCATCCTCTTGGCGGCTTTGACAGGGTATTTCCCTGCGCCCCATTTCTCTCTGAGTCGATGGTGGGGAACCTTCTTCTTGTACCGCCTGAAGGGAATCGCGGTTTTCATCGACGCCACCTGCTCCAGAAGGGTCTTCGCCTCTTTCACCTTCATTCCTTTGATCGTCTTGCAGATCTCAGTGGCGGCCTTCGGTGAGATGCTGAGTTCACGACCTGAGCACTTGACTGTCCTGTCAGGGTCGAGTCCCTTGACCGAGTAGTCCCATGTGGGCATAGGATTCACCCGTCCAACCACTGGGTTTCACCCAGATCAACACGCACGGGGTAAAAAAGGTTTTGAATTCCAAGAGCTTATTTAGAATCCCTGCATCCATCTAGAGTGAACGAAGATGAGCGATCGAGGGAAGATACCTAGCTTGCGAGAGACGTCGCTGCGCGGCACGACCCTTCGGGTCTACTGGCAGATCCTTAGATCTGAGAAGCCTATCAGCGTACGCGAACTCCAGAGAACCTTGGGATTCGCAAGCCCCAGCACGGCGTTACATCACCTTGAGAAGCTGCGCGAGATGAAGATTGTGAAAAAGGATGAGCACAGTCAGTATGTGCTGGTGGAAGAGGTCAAGGTAGGGGTTCTTCGGATGTTCTTGAGGGTGGGGAGACTGATGCTTCCGCGTTACTTGTTTTATGCCACGTTTTTCACCATCGCTGTTGCGCTATATGTAGCCCAGACTCTGGTGGCGGGTGACGAAGTGAATTTGATAGCCGTCATCTTTGGTGGGTCCGCAGTTGCGGTCTCTGCGTACGAGACGTTCCGGCTCTGGAGGGAGAAGCTATTCTAGAATGCAAGGGGAAAAGACAGTGTTCTATGGAATAGAACTAAATAGTCTCGGGACGGTAATCTTGGGGAAGGAATCTGGAGATCTTTGACGGAGCCTCGGCAGGTGGCAAGGGCGTGAGGAGAGAACTTACGACGATGGTCCTCGGCGCGGTCTTGGCGATTCTCGTCGTCGAGGTAGGTCTGGGCGTGTCGAAGCCTCCGGAGCTGGCTGCAACAAAGCAGCTGGCTTCTCCCGACCAGGTGGAGATCGTCCAAGAGGCGAGTAGGGGACCCGCCCTCCCTAGGATGCAATACGCTCTTCCGTTTGTGGCCCTTGCATTTGGCCTGGGTGTGTACGCTGTCTCGCGAAGAAGAATCGGGTAAGTTCGATGGTAGCGTTGCCTCCTCCCGACGCCCGTTCTACTTCAACGGGACGTACATGCTCGAGCGGGAGGCGCCGATACCGGGCGTTCCATGGACAACCTTCTTGATCGGTGACGCGAACTCGCCCAGGTAGCGGCCGACCATCTCGGGCCTGATAATGACCGACGAGAATTCTTTTCCAGAGTGGACGAGTAGTGTCAGTCCCACCATCTCAGGGAGGATGACCATGTCCCTGCAGTGGGTCTTTAAAACCTCTTTCTCTCGGCCCGGATGCCCTCGCAGGCTGCGAATCCTTTCAAGAAGGATCTTCTGCTGATCGGTGAGTCCTCGAAGTAGTGAACGTCGCTGGCGTGAGGGAAGAAGTCTGATGAAGTCGTCCATTGACATCTGTTGGATCTGGTCGATCTTCAGACCCCGGTACATGAACTCTCTGGGCATGACTTGAACCTCTTACATCTCCATCTCGCGGTTCCAGCTATTATACTCACCGCTTCAGCCGTCCGGCTCGTCGGGCCGCGATCAGACCGACTTTTCTACCCGAAGGCGCTGAGCGCGCAGTGCACGTGCCTTTCCCAGGGTGCTTGTGCCTTCCCCCTCCAAACGGATGGGAGGCGGCGTTCATGGCTTGTCCGCGCACATGCGGCCAGTGTTCAGCCCGGACTTGGGAACGGTAGTAACTCCCCCCCGCTTTCAAGAGAGGCTTATCGGGCCTGCCTGAGCCAGAGATGACACCGACCGTTGCCAGGCACCTGCCATTGAGGTAAACAGATCTCCCGGAGGGCAGTTTCAACTCCGTCCCCAATGCTGTGTGCGAGACCACTGTGCCGTAGGCTCCTGAGGCCCGCGCAACCCTTCCACCATCTCCAGGCCGCAACTCCACGTTACAGACAAGAGTCCCTTCCGGGATCGATCCCAGCGGCATGATATTGCCTATGTCCGAGTGGATCGTCTCGCCCATCACTATCTCCTTACCCATGCTCAGGCCTTCAGGTGCGGGGATATAGAACTTACCACCGTCTTGACGTCTAATCAAGGCAAGCGGAGCACCTCTACCGGGGTCGTGGGCGAGCCTCTCGACAACCCCTGTGATTCCCGCTTTGAGTTCGTCAGCGCTGACTGCAGGATAGACTGCGGGGCTCTCCCTCTTGTGGGTGGGGGAGACGAATACCGAGCCTGCGCGCCCTCTCCGCCTCACCAGAATCCTTTTACCCATGTCCTACACCGACCAAGTGGTCCCTTGAACACTCTTCCACCAGCTCATACACACACAGTCATTTTAATGTTTCCCAGCGAGTAGA
>CAYSNV010000087.1:0-4858 GCA_964432545.1 uncultured Candidatus Bathyarchaeia archaeon
CGGGGACCCTCGGATGTACTCGCTCCGAGCATACGGCATGCTCTTTGCCTGCCTGTAGTTTCTTCCTTTCATCGAGGGTGCACCTGGTTCTGCTAAGGCTCGAAGACTATGGAGGCCCTCACTATATATACTCTTTGATGGGGTTGTGTGGTTACGCTGTCGTCTTCTTCGTTTTCCCAGCGCCGACGTTAAGGTCGGGGAATTGGATGGCGGCTCGTCTGAGGATTCCGACTAGAAGGGTGGCCTCGCGGCGGGAGATGAAGCTTCGCGCTAGAGTATTCTTGAAGGCGATGAAGGACAGCTCACGTTTATGATCGGGGGCACGGACTTTTTTCATGAGTTTTCTGAAGTTGGCATGTAGGGCTTCGACAACTCTCCTCTCAGGGGGAGCCTCCTCTTCAGCCGGGGAGCGGTGAGTGTAGAGCTCGTAGAACAGTATCGCCGCGGCGTGAGCCAGGTTAAGGGTAGGATACTTGCTGTCGGCGGGGATGGTGACGATGAGGTCGCAGCGCCGCAGCTCCTCGTTACTGAGGCCGTTGTCCTCGCGTCCGAATATGAGGGCGACAGTCGCTTGGCAGGACCCACACCGTTGCGCGAACTGGCGGGCAGAAATCGCCTTCCTCACGACGTTTCTGAGGGATCTGCTCGGCTTTGCGGTCGTTCCTACAACAATGTCAACTTCCTTCACAGCCTCCTCGAGGTTATCGAAGGTCTTCGCACCTCGTATAATGCCAGAGGCATGCATCGCATACTTCGATGCGCCGGTGAGAGCAAGCTTTGGGTTGACCACACGCAGTCTGCTAAGGCCGAAGTTCCGCATGGCGCGGGCGATGTAGCCAACGTTTGCGGGGTAGAGAGGTTCAACCACAACAACGATGAGTCGAGGCATCTTCTTCCACCCTGATCTTCCCTGGATGGGAAGCTTAGCTGTCTTGGGTCCACTGCAGAAGGATGTCCGCCAACATCTCGAACTCCTCTACCGATGCTTCATATACCCGCTTCTGGGGAATCCTGAGTAAGCCATCACCAAGTCCCCGCTTCTCCAACTTCTGCCTCATGAAACGAGTGACAGCCGTCTTAAGCCCCTTTCTCCGTTGAGAGAACAGCGCTGTCACGAACTCCCTGAAGAAGGTGTCGTCGACTCCACTGTCGACGGCTCTATGGGCGGCGCACACGATGTTGGAGACGACCCTTGGCGGGGGGGTGAATGAGCCGGGTGCAACCTGGTCTAAGACCTTGATCTTAAACTTGTGCCCTGCCAAGACTGTGATGCGGCTGTAGTGGAGCGAGCCTGGCGCCGCAGTCAGCTTCTGGGCAAACTCCCTCTGCACCAGAAGCGTGGCGAGCATGAAGTCTTGGCTGAGGAGCCAGAGGAAGAACCGCAGCGATATGGAGTAGGGGAGGCTCGAAACGATCTTGTCGTACCGTGGGAGGTCAAGGTGTAGGATGTCGCCGCAGAAGAGTTCCACCTTCGGGTTTCCTGCAAACCGCTCTCTAAGCGCCGCCGCTAGGGCGGGGTCTTTTTCGACCGCTAGAACTTTCGCGACCTTACGTGCGAGGTGTGAGGTTAGGGCTCCCTGTCCTGCTCCGACCTCCAAGACCACTTCACCCGGATTCAAGTCTGCGAGCTGAACCATCCGTTCGATCACGTGCTCATCACGCAGGAAATGTTGTCCGAGGGCTCTCCGGTAAGGGATGTACCGTCTACCCATGGTTTCTCGCGGATAAGGGTTGATTGTGTGGGTGTTCCAAAACATGCTTTGTGTGGAGTGTGGGAGGCTGTCAGGAGGCGCGTGTGAATAAGCGGTATTTCGATTCCCCTATCAACTCTTCGGAGATGCGTTTGGCGAGAGTCTTGATCGGCTCGTTGATCCCCGTTCTCTCTTTGAAGTTCTTGAAGTTTGTGAAGGGCTTCTTCTCCCGCTGTTGGATGATGAGCCACATCAACTTCTTGCCTATGCCTGGGAGGAGTTCGAGCGAGTGCATACGAGGGGTGATGGCGGAGGAGGTGTTGAAGAACTCGATGAACCTGTGTTCTTGGGCGACGATCATCTTCTCCAAGACGTTCTCCAGCTCAGCCTTGGCGGTAGCGGTGAGCTGATCGTAGTTGATGCGTCCGATGACGCGCATGATCTTGTCGCGACTATCCCTTCCGATGTAGACCCGTTCAAGAGGGGCGGCGGTGGCACTGGGTTTGAGCTGCGCCTCAAGGAGCGTGAAATGCATCTCCCCTATGATCTGGACAAGCGCGGTGGTGATGCGAGGGGACTTCCCCATCAACGACCTCCCGTAGGGGAGATAGTCCAGAACGTACGCGAATTCCTCGTACATCTTCGAGGCGTAGTGATGACTTATACTTCTGAAGTCGGTAGGGTAGCTCAACCTGTGTCCCCTCTCGGCACATATAGAAGCCGCTGCGGCCCCCGTCGCAACTACAGGGATGAGCCGAGTTCTCCCGGCAGAAGTCGTTCAGAAACAGTGAGCACTGTGTCGCAGCCCCTGTAATGATGTTTACCCTAGAGAATATTTCCCTTTGTGACTATAGATAGAAGGTTTACTCCTAATAAACTTAATCGTTCTCCCCGCGGGCGAGTGTGCGAAGCGTGTTTTCTCTACGTGTCCAGTCAGAGTCTGAACTTGTCGATCTCTTGAAAAATCGATTCAAGCTCGTCAGCGATGACGACTTTCCCTTTGACTGAGAGGATAGCCCTTAGCTCTTCAACGGACTTCGGCATGCAGTTGACAATTTGGATAGCCTCCTTCGACTCCAGTTTATGTTTTTTCACAAGGGCAGCTATCAGCTTCTCTGCGTGAGAGGGGTCGACCTTGGCGAACTTGGTGAGGTAGTCTAGCGTCCTTCTCTGGAACTCAGTCGGCTCCTCGACGGTTTCTAGAATAGTCTTCGCTTCAGGTATCGAGATGTCCTTCTGCTCGATGATCTTCCGCGGCAGAGGTGTCACCCTCCGACGGACTTGAGGTGTTCAGGACGTACCAGAACGCTCTTGGTGCTGTTGCCGATAGGGACATCTACGAGGTAGCTGCGGCCCCGTTTCATCCGTATTACCCCGACTTTGCCTTGGAACCGTCGGTGGGGCATGCCCTTGTGGACGGCGGAGTCTATCGTGATGCAGACCTTGTCGTTTACCCTGTAGCCATGGAGGACTCGGCTCAACCCGATCTTCCCTGACTCGCGGTGTCCTTTCTTCATCAGGTGGCGGGTTCCCGCCCTGTAGCCGCTTGAGCTTCGTACCACAATCCATCGCCTTCTTTCCGGAGCGAACAGTTGAGGGGCGTCTTGCCCCCTACTACGAGTTCCCCCTTTTATACTCTTTTGTCTTCTAGGACGGGAAGGGGAGCTTCTTGGGAAGCATACCGTGTCTGCGCTTAAGGGTCTTGGTCAACCTCCTCATCATAAAATACTGATTGATGAGCTCCTTCACTTCTCTTTCAACTCTGCCAGAGCCACGGGCAATACGCCTCGCTCGTGAGGAGTCGACGATCTTAGGATTCTCGACCTCGTCTTTGCGCATCGACTGGATGACGACTCTCCAGGCATCCAGTTTCTCCTCCGCGACCCTCAGCTGGTCGTCCCCGATATTGACGCCCCCAGGCAGCATCTCCCAGATCTTCCTCAAAGGCCCCATCTTCCGCAGCGACTCCATCTGCTCGTATAGGTCTTTGAGGGTGAACTTGCCCTCCAGCATCTTTCTCGTCTTGGCCTGCGAGACTTCGATCTCGGCATCCTTGACCTTCGCGATCAGGCTTTCCAGATCGCCCATCCCCAAGAGGCGGCTGACGAACTTGGCAGGATCGAAAGGCTCAACATCGGCGATGTCCTCACCAACGCCGACGAACTTTAAGGTCGCGCCCGTGGAAGCGACAGCTGAAAGTGCTCCTCCCCCCCGGGCGGAGCCATCCAGCTTCGTTACGTAGATGGAGCCAATCCTTGTGGCTTCTTGGAAGGCGCGGGCGTGCAGGGCGGCTTGCTGCCCGATCGTCCCATCTAGGACCAAGATGGTCTCGTCAGGGTGGATGCTGGCCTCAAGCCTGCACATCTCGGCCATTAGATCTCTCTCATTTCGATGCCTTCCAGCGGTGTCAATGATGATTAGCTCGTACCCTTCACCCTTGAACTTTGAGACACCGTGCTGTGCAAGCCTCTCGGCCTTCTTCTCGCCGGACTCCCAGTACACAGGGATATTCACTTTGTCCGCGAGCTGTTTTAGCTGTTCATAGGCTCCCGGCCTGTACGTGTCGGCGGATACGATCGACGTCTTAAGTCCCCGCTTCTGGAAGAACCGCGCGATCTTGACCGCTCCGGTCGTCTTTCCCGATCCTTGAATGCCGACCAGCATTATCAGGTAGGGCCTCTTGGGAGGGAGTATCGATCTTGCAGGCTTCTCGCCGAGGAAGCGAGTCAGCTCGTCGAAGAGGACCTTTATGGTGTGTTCTCGTCGGGAGATCCCGGGGGGTAGCTGAGCTTTCAGGGCTCTCTCGGCTACGTTTGCGGAGATCTGAGAAACAAGGGTAACATTGACGTCTGCTTGAAGGAGGGCCCTCTGCAAGTCCTTCACCAGCTCCTTGATGGCTTTCTCGTCGACGATAGGAAGACGAAGGAGCTTCCTCACCGCGGCGCTTAGTGAATGGCTGACCCCTTCTAACGCGCTCAATGGTATCCTCTCACTGAGATAAGCCTCCGCCGAGATTGATAAAGTAAGCTGAGGAATGCTGCCATCCCAATATGGATGGGAGGGTCTGATCTTACGCGCTGCAATGCCCGGCGGGGTCATAACTAGATAGGATGGAACGGGCGAAGCGTGTCTACTTTATATATGCAGAGGGCAGACCTCTACACGTA
>CAYSNV010000088.1:0-4811 GCA_964432545.1 uncultured Candidatus Bathyarchaeia archaeon
CTTTATCCATACCCGCCGCTTCATCTTTCCCCTGATCCGGCAGACTCTGTCATGTCCGTCCTCGCACCGTACCAGGAGCCTATCGTATCCGAGCATCTGTGAGACGATGCCGAGAACCTGTCCTTCTGCTGGGAGAATCATCTCCCGGATTGCTTCTTCGCTGAGCACCTTCTTCTTGCCCATCGGATGACCTCATTTGAAGTGCTGGTACGTACGCATGAATGGATAATTAAAGGTAGGGGTCATCCAGCTATAAGTAGCGTAGGCTTTACAGTCTCACGATCTGAAGGTGCCGTGTGCCGCCGATGAGAATCACAGCTTCTGGGTCGGCGTGTCCGCTCTCGATCGCCGCCTGCACGATTCTGTTTCCTGCGAGGTTGACGACATCTGCTGTGTCGATCATCTGGATGACTTCGTCTAGACTCCTCAAGTTTCCCTTGTAGAAGCTCTCCTTGATTTCTAGTTTGAGTCTTCCGCTTCGAAAGGTCTTGCCAAGTATCTCCTTGTCGCAGGCGGCGATGAGCAGCTGTCCTGAGGAGTGAAAGAGGTTAACGTAGACATGGTCTCTCCCCGTTTCAACCATCCCCTTCGTTGCGTCCATGCCTGGGGTGGCACACTCATCTGTGATTGAGCTCGGCTTCTACCATGGCCAAGGGTCGAGAGGAGTTGGAAGCTACAGGGAGTATTAGCTCTATGACTCCATGATTGAGGATCTGGCACCGCATGCTTCGCAGATGAGAAAGCTGAAGTCCCCCTCCCTCACAGTCTTGGTGTCAGGGCCTTTGCAGATAGGGCAGATGACGTACTTGTTGACGAAGGCCGTCACGAGCCTCTTGAAAGTGATCCCCGTGAACCTGCCTTGGAAGATGGCTTTACCCCCTACCATGGCGCCCGAGGTTGCAAGCTCTTTGGAGAAGTACTTCAGGAGCTGCTTGGGATCCCTATTGAGTCTCTCCGCTATCTCCTGGAAGTTCGCTATGCTCGTCTTGTTTCCTGCTCGCTCGCCGACAGGGATGGGAAGCTCAAACCTGCTCCCGGAGCGTGGTTTCCGCGGAACCTTCTCGTACGCCCGATCTAGCAGTCTCAGGTAGTCGCTGCTCATTGCGAATATCCTGCCATGAACGGCCTTGTCCACCCGCCCATTTTAACGTTGCTCAGGGCGGGAAAAAGAGTAGGGGGGAGGTTTACCGTGTTCTGCGCGTTCTTCTTCTCCGGGCTCTTCTTGGCTTCGGCTTCTCCTCCTTGACCGGCTCTGCGGGAGGAGGCGTCTCTTCAAGTTTCTCCGCTTCAAGAGGCAATGGGGGTGGAGTGCTGAGCATCGTCCAGCCTATCCACATCGCTATGACGAGCGCTGCGAGAACGAGCAAGAAGACGGGAAGCGCGATCGCCCACTCTCTCCACTGGTCGGCGTTCGGAACATTTAGCCAAGGCGCGAAAAAGGCGACTACGTACGCGATGGTGATTACGAGGGCGGTGACAAAAATCCCCGCACCGTATACTTGGTCCCTGCTCAACTCTGTTATCCTCCGATATACTACTGTTCTCACAGTGAATGAATATAAGTCCTTTCCTTGGCCTAACACGTCCTCGGCTAGTATATTGGCCGAAGGCTCACCCTCTCGGGAAATGACAATGCGCGAAACGGATATCCCTGCGTCTTCTGATGGATCTCGGCGACGAGATCCTTGAGCCTCATCTCTCTCAGCTCTTCTAACCGGCGAATCCTCACCGGAACAGTCTCCCTGTTCACTTCTCTGCCGCCGATGACGATGGCGTAGGGTATCCAGCTCACCTCTGCCTCTCGCACTCTCTTGGGGAGAGTCTCCTCTCTGTCGTCGATGTCAGCTCTAACTTGGGCGAGGTTCAGTTGGCGGCAAACTTGGAGGGAGTGGTCAAGGAACCCCTTTGACACTGGAATCACGCGAACTTGGGTGGGGGTGAGCCAGAGAGGGAGCTCCGGCTTCTTCCCCTGCCTCTCCAGCCTCGCCGCGCAGTCAAAGAGCGTGAAGAGGTATCGCTCCACCGTGCCGATGATGGCGGTGTGGATGATCGGGGGATAGCGACGTTCTCCACTTTCGTCGACGTATGATATATTGAACCTCTTAGCGTTTCCTATGTCAATCTGAAAGGTGGCGATCTCCCGTGGTCTTCCGAGATCGTCGATGACGGTGTACTCTACGTTGATAACCCAATAGTAAACGCCTTCGGGAACGAAGTTGAGAAGAATGGGCTTCCTCTCCACTTCAATCAGTTTCATGAAGAAGTCTTTATGTTCCCTGAAGAAGCTCTCAGTCGTGTTGTAGATTGACACGTACTCCCTGTTGAGCTTGCGAACCTCATCATAGATCTTCCTGTGGAGATCCAGAGAAATCTCCTGCGCATTCTTGAGATCTTTGCAGTAGATGTGGAGATCCGGCATGTGGAGTTTCCTCACCCGGAAGCAAAGGAGGAGCTCTCCGCTCTGCTCGAGCCGATAGCTGTCCGCGACCTCAAACGTTCCGAACGGAAGATGTCGGTAGCTTATCGTCCAGTCTTTTACCGAAGAGAACTGTTGGTGGCATGCAGCGTACCTGAGCACCAAGGCCTTGTCGTCGACATGGATCTCGTAGAGCTTATCGCCGAACAGTTTCGCATGCTCCCTGACAGGTCTTTCCGAGAGGCTGAACATGTTTGTGCCCCGGATCTGGAAAACGGGGATGTCCAGCGACTTGACCGTGGCCCACGCGTAGTCGCTGATCAGATCGAACACCAACGTCGCTTCAGGACCATATCGCATGTGGCCGATATCAGAGTACGACTCCCACTCCACACCGAATTTCCTGCAGTACTCAAGGTATTTCGGTTCCCCGCCCTCGAGACCCCGCTTGAGCGCTTCCTTCTCCACGAGCGCGGCAAACTCCGCCTCCTCAGGTTTCGCCTGATACTGTTCCGGCGTGTGGAGATTACCGTGGAGATCCATGATCTCATAGACCGTGGGGGGAGTCTCTTTCTTCTCCTCACGCTCCTCGGCGGTAATGGTGCGGGAGAGTTCAGACAGGGGATGACCCTTGCACTCCAGCTTGAAACTCTTGTACCACCCGAAGGGGCTCCTGTGTATTCTCAGGCTCTCCTTCCTTAGCTCATCTTCAAGGTTGGTGAGAATTTGGAGGGCTGCCTCTCTTCCTGCGAGGCTGCTAGAGAGGTGTGCATAGGGGTAAAGGATGACTCTGTTAGTTCTCACCTGCTCAGCCACTTCCTTAATATTCGCGAGAGCGTTGCGGACGATCCTTTGGGGCGATTTCTCATCTTCTTTTTCGACCGTGCAGAAGACTACGAGGGCTTCCCGATCTGAGAACTTCTTGAGCCGACCCGTCAGCTTCTCGGGATCTGGTACCGCCCGGCTTTTTGTCTCATACTCGAACTTGTCGGCATGGATGAACAGGATCTTCATCTGCCCTCAACTCCCTGGCAAGGCTCTACCCCATGAACCTCCATTTCTCCAGCTTCTTGTCTTGCTTGGTTCTCTTCTTGACATCCCTGTAGTGGGTGGCGCAGAGGTACCCGCGCCGGCTTGGCTCAGCGTTCATCTTTGCAGAGACTACCTTGTCGTAGGAGATGGATCTCACCGCCTGTTGATTGCACCCCTTGATAATGCACTTCACCCCTTTCTCGACTTTGCCCACGTCTCGGTTCCTCGCTTTTCTCCCGGTTTCCTTTAGTATGCGCATCGCCCGTTATTTAAATCACATCTCTCTATTACACATGGTGCGGACGACTGCGAGTCTCTGCATGACGGTAAGTGACGCCAAGATGCCTATGAGAAGGAGTCCTGCCGGAAGCTGGTTAAAGAGGGTTGCGCCGATGAGGATTACTAGCCTTTCAGGCCTTTCTGCAAGTCCCCGGCCTTTCATGCTTATCCCTTCAGCCTCTGCCCTCGATCTGACATAGCTCACCATCAAAGACGATGACAGCGCCAGCACACCTATGTACACCGGCACCACGGCTCCAACCGTTAACGCGGCGAAGATCACTATCTCTCCTAGCCGGTCGAAGGTGGAATCCACAATCCCCCCGAATCTTGTCGCCTTACCGCACAGTCTCGCCAGCGCACCGTCCAAAGCGTCGAACAGTCCGGAAAGAACAAGAAACGCCAATGCCCACATCCTCATTCCCTCTCCTTCACCCGAGAAAAAGTAGAAGCAGGCTGAGGCTGCGGCACATGCCAGTCCGACGAAACTCACCGTGGTCGGGGTCGCCCTAAGCTTACAGAGCAGGCCTGCGAGGAAGTTTAACGGGACATCAAACTTCTCCCTGATCTTCGTAAGCACTCGGGCGCATCCCAGATTCCGTATGATAACAAAGGCGCGTCCTGAGGATATGTCCGGTCTCTAGAAGCGCTTCCGCTCTGCTTTAGCTCTAACCTTCACTACGCCGTGATGCACAGCACAAGAGACGCAGTATGTTTTTACGACTCTCTGGGACGCGATCTGGGCGCCCTGCGCCCTGAGCTCTCGCGCCAGCGTGCGATCCACGAGGGAGACATACCGGGAAACATGCTTTGCCTTATCGCGGGGGACCATCGCACCGCAGTTATCACATTGGACGAGTCCTGAGGCGCCTTTTCCGCCTTTACTCCTTCCCCGCGAAGTCCTTTTCTTAGGCACGTCTGTTCAAGCCTCACGCATATAGACAGGACCTGTACTTTAAAACCTTATTGTTCTCCGCGCTTCCTCCGAGTGACTTACCATGATACCTTCAAGGTATTGAAGGATGAAGATCATCTCACAAAAGCATAAATAAAGACTAGCTCATAATAGGCCGCATGAGTGTTG